>JBAXWO010000043.1:0-11195 GCA_037128375.1 bacterium | reverse complement strand
TGATCCTGACCGTGTTCGGGCCCGCCTTGACCAGGGTCACGCGGGTCACCTGGGCGATGGAGGCATTCCTTTTCTGTACCGTCATATAGGCCACCGAGACTTCATCGCCCACGGTCGGGCGCCAGTCATCGGGCTGGTAGGAGGATCCATCCTTCGAGAGATAGAAAAGCCAGCTCGTATCGCTTTTGTCCTGCAGCCTGAACTTGCCGAAGCCCCCCTCTTGAACCGTTCCCCGGACCTCCTTCGCCGCATCTCCCTCGGCCACAGCCCACAGGGAGCAAGAGCACACCGCCGCCATGACACCCATCCACAGCCATTTCATCTTCATTTTTGGATCCTCCCGATACGTTTGCTGTTTACCCTCAGAAACGCCTCCAACAGTATGAATGGACGGTCGTGCCGTCAAGCCGTTTAGGGCGGTCAGTGGAGTATCATGCTGGCGCTGCCAGCCTCTTCGCCGCAGACGGAAAAGGCGGCCTGGACGTGCCAGGCGCCGTCGCGCGGCTGGATCTTAACCGACAGGCTGACCGGTTCCTCAGGCAGGATGGGGCGGGTGAATTTGGCCTTCTTGATCTTCTCGATCTCCATCCGTCGGCCCGTTCCCCGCTCGCAGGCGAATCGCGCCATCTCCAGTTGGAACACCCCCGGCAGGATCGGGTAGCCGGGGAAATGACCCCGGAAGACGCCTTCGGATGCGGCAAAGGAAAAGTGGAACTCGCCGCCCGCTTCCCCGCAATCGCTGTGCAGGAGGGATCGTTCGATGCAGGGTCTCATCAGGGTAGTCCCGTCTGTACAATACACGTTATGGCGCGGGTGCCTTCGCCCGACAGGGTGTAGAGGAGCACCATGCGGCACGCCGCACCGGGCGAAAGCAACGCGTCGGGCGACACGCTCTGCGAGACGAGGCCCACCGCCATGGCCATGCCGAAAGCGGAGGCGGTATGATACTCGCCGCAGAGATGCTTGTAGCCGCCATGGCGAAAACTCCTTCCCGCTTTCCGCCCGAGGGCGGCAACGACGGCAACATACTTGTCGTCCAGCGCCAGCTGTCCGTTGGTTCCGGTAAGCACCAGGTCGATCTGCGGCAGGGCGATGCCCTGGTTCGCCAACTCATCCTCGATCCACCCCGCTTCACGCTCGGCCTCGATCCGCCCCTGTTCATCCGTGGCAAACCGGCCGAAAGCCACGCAGGCCACCTCGGCCAGGGCGGGCAGGGCGCCGCCGCCCGGCGTCAGGCAGAAGACCACCGCGCCCTCTCCGGGGATCGCCCTCTGCCTACGGGACAAGTTCGCCGATAGCGGCCGCAGGGGAGGCGTGTTCTCGTCCCACCAGCCCCAGCGTGCGCCAGCGCTTAGCAAATAGGGGGTCAGTTCGTCGGCGCCACCCACGACGGCGTACTCCGAGTTTCCCGCGGCGATCTCTTGCGTGCCGTGCCATAAGGCCGATTCGAAGGAGGTCTCGCGATGCGTAACGGTGGAGTTGAGGCCGCGGGCGGTGATTTCCATGGCCACCTGCGACGCCAGCGCGTTGTGTACCGCATTGGTGAATTTCTGCGGGGACGGCACCGCGTTATCGTCGGCCATCACGGGCTCGACGAAGGCGGCCGTCGCCGCGGTGGATCCGAGACCGGTGCCCATGGCCACGCAGATCCGGTCGCTGCCCGCCTTTTCCAGCGGCAGGCCCCGGCAACTTCCCTTCGCGGCCACCAACGTCATTAACTGAATCCGCTCCAGTTTCCGGCGGCGGCCGGCGGCGATCGCCTCCCGGGCGCCAAACTCGTCGGAACAGGCGTGGACGAGGACGCGGTCCGCCGGCAATGGCGCGGAAATCTCCCGCAGGCAGGCCGTCGCCCCGGCGCAGGAACAGGCGGCAAACACGCTGTCCGCCGCGTTTCCCAGGGGCGAGACCACCCCGAGTCCGACGATCGAAATCCGCGCTGTCCGGGTCGGCGCTGACCCGCCTCCGGGGCAGGGGGAGGCCGGGCCCGGGGCCGACGGACGGGAAAAAATGAGGGAAACGTTGTTGCCGCCGAATCCGAACGCGTTGTTCATCACGTGGGATTGCGGCTCCGCCCGTGTCGTCCGCACGGGGGCCAGCCCGAGTTCGGGATCCAGGTTTTCGAACCGCGGGCTCGCGGGCGGGCCGCCATGCTCGATCGACTTCACGCAAAGGACGGCATCGATCGCGCCGCTGGCGCCCAGGGTATGGCCAAGGAGTCCCTTGGTCGACAGCACCGGCGGGAGGGTTGATCCGAACAGCCGCCGAATCGCCCTCGATTCCGCCACGTCATTTCCGGGAGTCCCTGTGCCATGCGCGTTGACGTGGTCAATCGCGGCGGGTTCGAGGCCCGCGCGGCGGAGGGCCCCCGCCATGGCCCGGTAGGCGCCATCGCCTTCGCTGTCAGGTGCGGTGGCGTGAAACGCATCGCAGGTGCAGCCCCAGCCTGTCAGGCGGGCCAGAACCGGAACGCCGCGCCGGGCGGCCGACCGGGCGCTCTCGACGACCAGCGCCGCCGCCCCCTCTCCCAGGCTGATGCCCGCCCGCTTCAGATCGAAGGGGCGACAGCCCGTGGGATCAAGCAGCAGGAGGGAACCAAAGCCGTTGACCGTCAGCCGGCACAACGAATCGCACCCGCCGGCAATCACCACATCGGCCGCTCCGCTTTCGATAAGCCGGCCGGCGAGGGCGAGGGCCATGGCGCCGCCGGAACAGGCGGTCGACAGGGTCGTTGTGGGGCCGAAGCAATGGAATGCTTTCGCGCACAAATCCGTGGCGGAGGCGCATTCGTGGTGGCGGAGTTTCCCGTACCTGCGGACGTTCCGGCGCAGAAGACCGCCCAGGAATTCCTCGGATCCCAGGACCCCTCCGACCGTGGCTCCCAGCACGAGGCCCGCGCGGTTTCCGAAAGAGCCCAGCGAGGAACCCAGTCCGGCGTCGGCCAGTGCCTGACGCACGGCGAGGTAAGCCAGTTTATCCGAACGTGAGCCGCGGACGGCGCCGCCGCAAAGCTGGTCCACGTCGGCCGTCACCTCGGCCACCGGCGCCAACCCGTGGCGGGCGGAAGGGAACAGGGTCAGGGGCCCCAGACCGGAATCGCCCCTGATGAGGGCCTGCCAAACGCTTTCACTGTCGTCGCCAACGGAACAAAGGATGCCCGTTCCCGTTATGACAGGAACGCGGTCGTTCATGGATGCTGGTGCTCCGTGACGAAGAGGGCCAAAGCCCGGACCGAGGCGAACGCCTTCTTGGTCACCTCCATGTCCTTGACGGAGATCTTGTATTCCTTTTCGAGCATCACCACGAGTTCCAGCGCGTCGATGGAGTCCAGCCCCAGTCCCTCCTGGAAGAGCGGGGCATCGGGGTCGATGTCTCCGGGAGTGACGTCTTCCAGATCGAGAGCCGCGATGATCTTGACTTTGAGATCTTCAATCTGTTCTTCAATCGACATGGTCAATCTCCCCCTGCTCGGCGACCTTAAGCGCCCACCGTCAACGTTCTTCGCACATCTCCAGACACATCCTGTGAATATCCGCGCCGGACGGGGAAACCCCTTTCGCGACGGCCTTACCCTGACCCCGCGCCGCGTCCTTCCGCGCCAGATACAATGCGGAGGCATACCAGCAGAAGTTGTTGTCCGGAGCAAGCGCATAGTTGAGGAAAGTCCCGGCTTCAGGCCCCCTGGCCTCACACAGGAGGCACAACATGGACTCGGCTTCCCCCATCGCCATCCGTTCCGCGGCCTCCTCCACCATGCCGCGTCCCTCACAGCCTGCGGACATCAGGCACAGGGTGGGGCCCCGCAGCCGGTGCCGGATGCATACTTCCCCGATGACGCTGCTGGGCAGCGTGTACGTGAAGACGCCGGGGCCGGGTTCCCGCAGGAATTCAATATCCGTCGCGATGGATCCGGACGGACTGAACATGCAGATACCCAGCCGCGTCCGGTGTTCCTCCGTCATTTCGGCGAAGCCCACGTCCAGCAGTTCGACCGCCATCAACCCCAGCCGGGTGAGCGGCGACATGCGTCCGAATCGGGAACAGGGTACCGGGAACAACGATGACCAGGCGATGTCCATCAACTCCCTGCGGCCGGTCGGCCATGAGCGCCTGCCGAGGGTGTGGCTCCCGTACCCTTCGGGCGTGAGGTAACTGGCCGCCAGCGCGACCACTTCAGTCGACATGGGGCACCTCCAGAACCAAGGCGCTGTTCGTGCCGCCAAACCCCGCGTTCGTCTTTAAAATCCGGCTGTAGGGCAGGGGGCATTGCGGAGTGGCGGCGATCCGGGCCGGCGCCTCCTCATCCGGAATGCTGAATCCGGGCGTTCCCGGCATCAGGCGGGCGCGGGCGGCTAGAATGCAGAGGGCGCTTTCGATCACACCGGCCGCTCCCAGCGTGTGCCCGAGCAATCCCTTGCAGGAGCCGACCCAGGGAGAGTGGTTGCCAAAGACCGTTTTGAAGGCCAGCGCTTCCATCCGGTCGTTGTAGACCGTACCGGTGCCATGGGCGTTCACATACTCGATGGCCTCAGGCCTCCAGTGGGCCATGCCCAGGGCGCGTTCGACGGCGAGCGCCAGACCCGAGCCGTCGCGGGAAGGACCGGTCAGATGATTGGCATCATTACTGACGCCCCAGCCCTTGATCCGTGCCAGCGGCGCGGGAGCCAGATCCGATCGCACCAGGACCAGCGCGCCCGCGCCTTCGCCCAGGCTCAATCCCTGCCGGTCCTTGTCGAAGGGCCGGCAGCCACGGGGATCGAGCGACTTCAGCGTGCTGAATCCCGCGAGAACAAAGTGCGACAGCACATCCACACCGACAACAAGCGCCGCATCGGCGGCACCGGCAAGCACCAGTCGCGCGCCCTGCTGGATCGCCACCAGACCGGATATGCAGGCGACGGAGACGCATTGCAGCGCCCCCATGGCGTGGTGCGCGGCGGCCAGGTCGGCGGCGAGTTGGGAGGGCAGGATATGTCGTTGCGCCCGCTCATCGCACGGGCTGCCGGCCACAAGCGATTCCAGCGCGCCGATTTCGGCCTTGGTTGTCGAGAGGACCAGGGCCACCCGCCGCGCGTCAAGCCCCGCCAGCACCGGGCCCGCCTGCCGAACCGCCTCGGCCAGGGCATGATTCGCCAGCCGATAGGTGCGGGAGCCGGCGGTCCCGGCGTCCGCCCCGCCCAACCGGTTCCAGGTGTCATCGGGCACGGCCCCCACGCAGTGGGTCATGTAGGAAGGGTCGGCATACCTGGCGCATTCGTGCAACCCGGAGCGGTTTTCCCGGAGAGCCAGCAGGGTGGCGGCAGCGCCGTCTCCGGCGGCGGAGACCATCCCCAGGCCCGCCACGGCCACGGTTTCCGTCAAGGAGGAAGGACCCATAGATCCTTCCACGCCTCATAGCGTTCGATCATCAGCGCCGGCCAGGTCAGCAGCAGTTCGCCTTGCAACGTGGTGAACGCCTGGATGCTCCCGCCGGTGGCGAGAAGGAGGCCCGTACCCGCGCGCTTCACCTGATAGCAGAATTCGAGTTGGGCGCCTTCCGACTTATACAGGCGCGCCTCCACCTCCAGCATATCGTTCGTCAGGGCCGGGGAAAGGTAATCCACCCACAGGCTGACCAGCGGCGCCCCGATGTTGTTCTGGAGAAAGACCGGATAGTCGAGCCCGTAACGGCGGCCCAGGGCCCGGCGCGCGTCCTCGAAGTAGCTCAGATAGTGCCCATGCCACACAATCCGCATGGAGTCCACCTCCTGAAACCGCACCCGCACCTGCGTGGTTTCAGAGAGGTATGCGCGGTCGTCCCCAAAAGAGTGCCGCTTTCGTTTGTTCGTTAGTCCCATCGACCTGCCTCCTGAAGATCTGCCCTGGCGGAATCAGCCGGAAAGTTTCAGCGATCCGGACGCCACGACCTGGCCGTCACATAAAACCTGGCCGTCGGCAAGCAACATCGGTCCCAACCGCTTCTGGACCTGCACGCTCACCTCCAGCCGCTCGCCCGATTTCGGCCGCCTGACGACGGCAAAATCGGATATCCCGCACAGCATGCCCACCTGTTGCCCGGACGTCCCCCCCGGCGCCACGCCGGCGGCTTTCCGCGCGCCCTCCATCGCGGCCACCGTTTGCGCGATGCACTCCACCAGCGCGGGTTCGGTGACAAACCCGTCACGGACCGCCATGTGATCCCCCGCGAAAACGACCACGCTTCTCGCGGAATGGTCATTCCATTCCACCAGGGCATCGATCAACCGCATGGGCGGCCGGTGCGGGATCACGTCTTCGGCAGCAATGGGTTCCATATGAATTCTTCTGACTTTCACCCCGCTGGAGGTCAGTCCTCCCGCTTCCAAAACGGGTAGAAGTTGTACCACTGGAAGGGGTACTTCCTGAGCACCTTTTCCAGGTCCTGTGCAAAGTCCGCGGCGACATGCCTAACCGCGTCCTTCCGCTTTTGCCGGGAAACTCTTTCGACGAATTCGGCCGGCGAACAAAAGAATCTATACCGATCAATCCCGTCCCGCATAGCAAAAACACGAATCACCGGGGATCCGGTGACCGAGGCCAGCAAGTAGGGGCCCACCGGGAAATCGGCCGCCTCCCCGAAGAAGGCGACCTCGGCGCTGGCCGCGCCTTCCACGGCGCGATCGCCATTGAACGTCACGATTTCACCGTTGCGCAGCGCCTCCATGATCACCACGCTGGAGGACAGATCGGGACTGGACGAAAGGACCTGGAACCCCTTATCCGGAAAGGCCCGGTCAAACAACCGCTGGATACGCTGGACTTCGTTTTCCAGCGCCACCAGGTTGACGCGCGTTTTCAGCCGTCTCAGGAGATGCCCGCCCGCCGCCCAGTTTCCGACATGCGCGCTGACCAGGATGACGCCTTTCCCGTGCTTCAGCGCGTCGGCGATATGACTCTCGCCCTCGTAGGTGCAGGTGAAGTCCGTGCGGCCCATCAGCATCGCCGACCGGTCGAGGAGACTCATGCCCAGCGAGAAGAAGTGGCCATAGATAAGAAAAGGCCACCGCCAGAACGGTTGCGGCCCCAGCACCCGCCGCAGATAGCGTCGGGAATTCCTGACACTCCGGGGACTGGCCACCAGGTAATACGCCGCGATGGGGATGAGAACCGCGTAGGCCGCCCTGATTCCCAGGAGGCTGATCACTTTCAGGAAGAACCAGTTGCCCAGCGAGCCGCCCCGGGTTTTTCCCGACCACTTCGAGGACCGGTAGGCGGCGGGATTTTCCGGCGGCGCGCTCACGCGGGCCGCTCCGGCGCGGGCCGCCGCTTGATCTTGGAGGTGGTCAAGGTCCGGTCGAGCCCGTCCAGAAACCGGATCCGGTTCGGCACCTTGAACGAGGCCAGTTGCCCCGCGCAGTGCAGGCGGAGATCCGCCTCCGAGACCGGCGCCGCGCCGGCGCGCCGGACGACCTCCGCCTCGACGACTTCCCCCAGGTGGGCATGCCTGGCCGCGTAGGCCCGCGACTCCTTCACCGCGTCGTGCGAGTCCAGAACCCCCTCAATCTCCTCCGCAAACACCTTCATTCCGGCCACGTTGATGACGTTGTTGACCCGGCTGCACAGGAAAAGAAACCCGTCCCGGTCGATTCGTCCCACATCGCCGGTGTGGAACCACGGGCCGTCCATGACCTCGCCCGCCGGGGTCCAGGGATGATGATAGGCCGCGAAGAAACCGGGGCCGGCAATTTCGATCTCGCCGCAGCCGTCGCCCAGTCCGGTATAGTTCTCCGCGTTGACGAGACGCAGCGTGAATCCCGGGACCGGCCGGCCCACCGACGTCGGCCGGCCGGCCGGATCGTCGACATTGACGCAGGCCAGGCCGAGTTCGATGATTCCATAGGCCTGGACCAGGCGCAGGCCGTAGCGCGCGTGGAACCGGAGCGCCGTATCGGACGACAGGGCGGTGGTCGTTGAAACCGCCATTCGGACCGAATCGATCGTCCGTCCCGACTCGTCCCGCGAGAGCGCATCGTAGTGAAACGGCGACGCGTACAGGACGGTGGCCCGGTTCCTGATGATCTCGGATAGAAAGGGCTCATAGGCCGCGGTTTTCACGAGGATGATCCTCGCGCCCTGCCAGAGGTAGAGGATGATCGTGACCACGAAATGGTGGACCATGGGGAGGCACCAGATCACGGAATCGTCCGGTCCGATATGCAAGACGCCGTTGGCCGCTGTAAGCCGCTCCAGGATGCCCTCATGCGAAAGCACGACGCCCTTGTTGGCGTGGGTTGTGCCGGACGTGAAGCGCACCAGGGCCGCGTTGACCCTGTGCCTGACCGGCGTGCTTTCCTGATGGAGGATGGACACTTGCACCACAGTGCCGATAATCCTCATTTCCGCGCGCGCGGTACCCTCCCGGGGTCCTTTGCCGGAGATCACCGCGGCCAGGTTCATGGTGCGAAGCAATTCGGCTTGCTCCGTCTCGCCCAGTTCCATCGGGATCGGGACGACCACGGCCCCGCAGCGCCACAGCGCGTAGGTCAGGATGATGTAGGCCATACTGTTCCCGAGTTGAAGGCCTACCATACCGTCGCGGGCGACACCGGCCGACTCCAGTTCGTTGGCGACAAGGCAGACCGCCTGCCACAGCTCACTGTAAGTCAGGGACCGCTCACCCTCCGAAACCGCGATGTTTTCGGGTTGTCGCGCAGCCGTTTTCTGGAGCAAATCAGAGAGATTCAGCATGAGTTTAAGCACGGTCCAATGGTGTCGCAACCTACCACAGCGTCGTCGGCGCGGACAAGCGGGAATGATTCACTGTCGTCCCATAGGCAACGTTTCATGATCACAAAACCCCGTATTTGCTGATGTTTTGGAATCGTTTGCGAGATTGTGATTGTTGAACTGTCCTTCGTAATCTTAATCATAATCCTCTCTGGGGCAGGAGATTACGATTACGATTACGATTAGGATTTCTGTGGGATGCTACTGGGAATGATTCACGCCCGTTCCGCAGGGGTGTGCGGGGTCTCACTTTTCACTTCAATCAGACGGTGAGACTGTGACATGCTGGTCCCGCTCTAATCGTAGCCCCATAAAGGATCCTTGAATGAAAATGGAATTGCGGAAGGATTACACCTACTCCCTGGTCGTTCCCACCAGCATGGGAATCCGGATCACCCCTTTGAATGGGCAGCCGGTTCACTGTAGCCACACGTTTTCCATGCAGGCCACCAGCGCGGAATCGAACGTGGCCAGCGTCGCCTCGTTCCTCGGGCTTCCGGTCAAGATCCTGACCACGTTCGTCAAGGACAGCCCCGTCGCCCAGATCATCAAGGACAACCTGGCCAGCCGGCACATGACCGTCGAGGGCCGGGAAGTCGAGCAGGGGGGCCCCTGGGGCTACCGGCACCAGATCAACATCGCCGATAGCGGTTGCGGTTCCCGCGGCCCCCGTGTGTGGAACGACCGTGCCGGCGAAGTCGGACGGACCCTGAACGTCAAGGACTTTGACCTGGACCGTATGTTCGGCAAGGAGGGGGTCCAGATTGTGCATCTGTCCGGCTTGGTCGGCGCGTTGTCGCCGGAAACCGGCCATTTCTGCCTCGAGCTCGCCCGTGCCGCCAGGAAGCATGGGACCCGCATTGCCTTCGACCTGAATTACCGGGCCTCGTTCTGGAAAAACAGGGAGAAGGAACTGCGCGCAATCTTCACGGAAATTGCCGGCGTGTCCGACATCCTTGTGGGCAACGAGGAGGACTTCCAGCTTTGCCTGGGGGTCGAGGGACCTGAAGCGGGTGGGAAAGGCCTGGCGGGCAAGATAGAGGGCTTCAAGGGCATGATCGGGCGGGTCAAGCAAGCCTTCCCCAATGCCTCGGTCTTCGCCACAACCCTGCGCGAGGTGGTCAGCACGCAACAGCATTTGTGGGGCGCGGTGATGGCCGCGGGCGAGGAGTGGCACGTGGTGGAACCCCGTGAGATCGGCGTCCTGGACCGGATCGGCGGCGGGGACGGTTTTGTGGGCGGCATGCTTTACGCCATCCTCAAGGGCTGGACGCCGGAAAAGTGGATTCAATTCGGATGGGCCAGCGGCGCCCTGGCGACCACCCTGCTGACGGATTACTGCCAACCGGCCGATGAAGAGCAAATCTGGAGCATCTGGCAGGGCAACGCCCGCGTCAAACGCTGACCTTATCCCACTCGCATGGGCATGAGGACGTAGATGAACGGCACATCGCACTTGATGACGCCGGGGCTCAGTTCGTCCGTCATTTCAAAGTAGACCTCGTCCGTCACCAGGTTCCGCAGGGGCTCCATGATGTAATCGGGATTGAACGCCACCACCATTTCCTTGCCGGTGTATTTGATGGGGACGTTTTCGTGGGCTTCACCGATATCCGGCGACTGCGCACTGACTTTCAGCTTGTTCTTGCCGAACGTCAGTTTGATCGAACTGGCCTTGTCGCTGGTCAGCAGGGCCACGCGTTTCAACGCCGTCAGCAACACTTCCCTTTCGATCGGGATGCGGTGCTCGCACTGACCCGGGATCACCTGCTTGAAGTTGGGATAGGTGCCTTCAATCAGCTTGGTGATCAGCAACACATCGTTGAATTCGAAGCCCGCCTGGTTTTTCGTCATGTGAATCTTGACGATGCCTTCATCCTTCAAGACCCGCAGCAGTTCGTTGACCGCCTTGGTCGGGACAATAGCTTCGCTCTCGGATTCCTTCGGGAAATCCATCTCGTGTTCCGTCAGGGCCAGCCGGCGTCCATCCGTGGCCACCAGGGTCAGCTTGCTGTTCTTGAAGCTCATGAACGTTCCGTTCAGGATGAAACGCGTCTCGTCGTTCGAGGCCGCATAGAACGTCTTTTGAAGCATTTCCTTCAGGACTCGTTGATCCACCGTGAACGTGGTGGCGCCGTCATATTTCGGAATCGCCGGGAATTCATCCTCCGGCAGTCCAAGGATCTTGAAGAACGCGGCCCCACAGGTAATCGCCGCGGAATTCTTCTCGTCGACTTCCACCTCAATGTTGTCGGCGGGAAGTTCCCGGATGATGCTCAACAACCGGCGGGCGGGCAGGGTTGTGGCACCGCCTTTGTCCACCTTGGCCTCGACGGCACAGCGCATGGTCACCTCAAGATCGGTGGTCGTCATCCACAGTTTATCGTCCTGGGCCTGAAACAGGACATTCGACAGAACCGGCAGGGTCGGACGAACGTTGACAACGCCGTGAA
>JBAXWO010000429.1:0-3046 GCA_037128375.1 bacterium | reverse complement strand
AGTGAAGTTGTGTTAAACACTAAACACAGGGGTGACCCCATCCTCGACAAATAGCACCCGCGCGAAACAGAACAATGAGTTCAAGGTGAGTGGGGTTGTCAATCAACGTGTTAGCCTATATACTTATGCGAATGGAAGGACTTATACCATGAGGCAATATACGGCAGTTGTAGAGCGTTGCCCGGAAACGAATCTGTTCGTGGGATACATACCGGGTTTTTCAGGCGCGCACACTCAGGGCGAGACACTGGATGAGCTTTCGCGGAACCTGCAGGAAGTTGTTAGCATGTTGTTGGAAGACGGCGAGCCGCATATGGACGCCGAATTCGTGGGAACCCAAAGCGTGGTGGTGGCGTAACCATGGGCCATGTTCCCGTCCTGAAACCCCGTGAAGTCATTGCCATGCTGGATGCCATAGGCTTTGTTGAGGTGCGCCAGCGTGGTTCACACCGGCAGTTCAGGCATCCTGACGGGCGGTGCACGACAGTTCCCTATCATCAAGGCCGTGACCTCTCGCCGATCCTCCTGCGCCAGATCGCCAAGGATATAGACCTGACCATCGACGAGTTCCTGCATTACCGGTAATGAAGATCCGCCAGGCACTTCTTCTGCTAACCGTCCTGGCTTTCCTGGCTCCGCTTCAGTTGGGGGCCATGATTCAACAATCCGCCTTGCCCGACAGGTGCGCGCCGGCCACTTGCCTGGCGGATGAAGCCCGCGCACTCATTTTTGAAGAAACCCCTGAATATGTGGCATATCTCGTTGAGACCGGGGAAGGTCGTTATTGGGTCATCTGCCGCAATGACCCTGTTAATAACTCCGATCCGCTGGGGTTGGAGGATCTTTCCAGCATCGGCGCTGCCTTTGGGATCAACAATCCACAGGAATTTGCCAGGCAGGTCATGGCTGAGGGGGCAGGCGCCAAGACCCATGAACAGGAACAGGGGGAACAATTCAGTGCGGCGATGGCTGATGCGTGGATGACGGAGGTCAGCATCGTTTCTGCTCCGCTTGACGCTGAGGGCATGGCGTTGGCCTATGCGTTTAGACTCGCTAGGGGACCAGCCCTTGTCGCCCGGTTCGGGCGGGTGCTGAAAGTGGGGGAGAAGGTAAGGGCGTTCGAGGAATGGTGGCACGTCACAAGGCCACTTGGTGCTCCGACGGGATCGATACCCATCGCGCCCGCAGTCCGTAATGCCGTAACAAAAGAGATTCAAACGATAGTTCCGAAAGGGGTCCCTTTTGAAGGAAAGGTTTGGCGGTATGAGTTCCCGGAGCGACTGGAGACGACATGGCAAGCTGGCCCCTGGAATGTCGAGGCCAGGCATCGCTACAGTGCTCCGGGTATCGGTGCGACCTATGGCTCGCTTACGCGAGCAACCGCAAAGCGCGAAATGGAAGCGGCCGGGGACGTTCTGGGCCGTGTTGCGACGAGGAAGAAAGTGTCTCTATCAAACGTGCTTGATCTTCGCGATGAATCGGTGCGTCGTCAGTTAGGCGTGACACTCTCGGACATCACAGGCGACGATTATGCTGTAACACAAAGAATTGGGAAAAGGGCACTGGAAAGTGGATACGAAGGAATTCTTGCGCCATCCGCCAAGTACGGAGGCCGCGCTAATTTGGTTATTTTTGGAGGTCTCTAATGCCGCTCGAAGATCGTTACTCTGGAGACGCCGCATGGAATCGTTTCTACAATGTCGCCGTCAATAACTCTCTTTCGGGTGACGTGCTAGACGAAACGAAAATACCAGAGGTCGGCTCTCTATCAAAGGATAGCCGCGGCATCCTCGCGGTCGCTGTTGCCTACTATGGGATTGCCAGAACCCGGCGCTGGCTCAGTCTTAACCTGCCGGAACTTGAAGGGAAGACACCTCAAGAGTGCATTTCGACGGATGACATTAGGTTTCGGAATAGGATTCGAGAGCATCTCATGAGACTGCCGGCATAGAAGAGGAAGCGAGACGAGTCAAATGAACGGTCCATCTGGCGAGTCATGGTTGGCTTCGAGAATGCAACGCAACGTAAAGACCGTTAAGTCACTCCTTCAGCCATGACTAAACGTCTCTCACGACACGGTCGTCCTGTCTGTCACCTTCCTCTCTTGGCCGCCCTCATCTCCGGATTCCTTCCCTCCGAATCCTCAGCCTTCATCCGCCACGACCTCCCGGACGCCCCTCTTTTTGTCACGGACAGTGAAACGTGCCGCAATGACCCTGTTAATAACTCCGATCCGCTGGGGTTGGCGCCGGGAGATGCGCTCGCCTTTGGAACCCGGCTGCTCGGTCCTGACAAGTTTGATCCCGGGTTCCTTTCAAGCGAGGGCATGCATCCTGATATGGCAGTCGCCATTGCCAAGATGGAAGGCCGACTTGTGGCGGACTACGAGGATCCGTTTGCCTGTGTTGGTCCGATCCTAGGCGAGACTTCACTCAGCGTGCTCTGTCCTCCTGCCAATTGGGCCATTGACACGAAGGATCTTTGTGTTGGCGGGATGGACATCCGAGAGCGGCGCTATATCGCGGGATCGCTGCAAATCGTCGGTTCTGTGGTAGGATATTTTCCTGCCATCGGCGACTTGTTCAAGGCACCGTTCAAGGGTGGCGCGCGTGCGATACGGCGGAGCGCCGCGGCCGTGACCGAGGTCGTCGCCGATGACGTCGCTATTGCAAGAGCCGCGAGAGTTTCAATACTTTCTGAACTTGATGAAACGAAAGAAATTGTTCTCCCAAAAGGGGCAAAGAATATTAGGCAAACCATGGTGCGACTATCGAACGAGAGGAAGAGTGAGGTTGGTCTTTTCAGACTCAAAGATGGACGTCGTGTGATGCGAGTTGGGACGGAGGGGGCTGTGGATGTCGGGGAGGATGTCGTACGCCCAATTGCCCACACTCATTCAGAAGGACCGCTGCAACTTTCGGAGGCAGATATTGATGTGCTCGACAGATTTGGAAAAAGCGGCCTTTCGAGTGTGTTGATCGATTCATCAACAGGTGCTGGCCGTCGCATCACGCGGTCGCAAGGGTGGTTTGAGTATGTCCAGAGG
>JBAXWO010000428.1:0-3064 GCA_037128375.1 bacterium | reverse complement strand
TCCACGTGGCCTCCAGCGACCGGGCGTTGTGGTTGAAGAACAGCAACGGCGCGGTCGCCAGAGTCGTGGCTTCCATTCCCACCCACATCAGGCCGAGATGATGCGACAGGGCGACGAGGGACATCATCGACAGCATCGTCAAAAGGCAGGCGCAGAACACCCGGTTTGGCCGGTCCGGACGGAGCGCCAGATAAGCCGGCGCATAGAGCGCGCAAAGAAAGAACAGCAGGCTGATGAACCCCAGCACCAGCATGCCCAACGCATCCAGGGCCAGCCAGCCCCGAAGCACGGAGGCCGGCCCCGCCCCCACCGCCACCCCCATGACCACGAGATGCGCCAACCCGCCGACCGGCACCCAGAAAGGGCGCCAGCGGTTCGACGGCGTCACCGCCGCCGCCACGGCAAGCAAAAGCGGAATAAGGATTAAAAGCCAGATCATGATTTACTCCTTCAGCGCGGAAAGCTTGCGGGTGCTCACCGTGGAAAACTCCCGGCTGATCTTATTGATAATGATGCCCATGACAAATATCGCGACGAACAGGTCCAACAGCACGCCCAACTCCACCAGGAACGGCATCGCCTCAACCAGCAGTAGACCAAAGATGAAAACCCCGTTTTCAAGGATCAGATACCCCACCACCTGCGTAATCGCCTTGACGCGGGTGGTCAGGATCAGGAACCCGGTCAACACCGTCGACAGGGCGGCGGGGACGATCAGGGAGCCCACGTGTTGATCGGCCAGGGGCAGCGTTTTGGAGAAGAGAACGGCCAGTGCCGTTCCCACCGCCCCGAGCAGTAACGAGGCGACAAACCCCACAATGGGCTCCACCTCGCGCCGGATCACCACTTCCCGCATCGCATGAAACAGCATCCGGGGTATGGCAACGCCCTTCAGCACAATGGCCGCACCCGCCATGGCCATGACCCACCCCGACACTTTGCTCTGCGCCAGCACGATCATGATGCCCAATAATATTCCCTGGATCGCAACCGCCTGAATGATCGTGCGCAGCCGGCTTGCACCCAGCACCACGAAATTCAGCAGCAAGATAACCACCAGGATCGGATCCAATAACGACTTCATCGCTTCACCTCAGCAATAAGACCACTCCAAACGCCGACAGCAAACACGCCGCCACCAGGAACGTCGGCACAAACGTCATCCGGAATCGCGCCATCATGGACTCCACCACACCGATGCCGACCGCCATCCCGAGCATGCCGGCGACAAAATAACCCCAGTCGATCCAGGCGCTCCCCGAGCGGAACGGCATCACCACATCCAGTAACAGGGCGCCCATCACAAAAAGCTTCACCGCCGCTCCGTAAAGGATCATGCCGAACGCCGGCCCGCTGTGATCGAGCACCATCACCTCATGGATCATCGTCAGTTCCAGATGTGTGTTCGGATCGTCGAACGGGATGCGCGAGTTCTCCACCAGCAACACGATAAACAAACTCGCCGCAACCAGCACCAGCGACGGCAGGGCCGCGCCCAGCCCATGAGAAAAGCCCCCCCCCAGCATCGTGGTCAGACTCAGCGACCCGGACAGCTTGGCCAGCACCAGGAAACCAAAGAAGAGCGCCGGCTCTGCCAGGCATGAAAACGTGACCTCACGCGCCGAACCCATCCCCTCGAACGCCGAGCCCGTGTCCAAGGCCGCCGCCGCCGTAAAAAACCGCCCCAAGGCGAACAGGTAGGCGAACAGGATCAAGTCTCCACTGAACGACACCGGCGCCGGATGCCCCCCAAACGGCAGGAGCAGTCCGGCCAGCAGGGCCGTAGCCAGGCCGACCACCGGTCCCGCCCGGAATACCCACGTGGTGATGGTGCTGAACACCGACCCTTTCTGGAACAGCTTGACTAAATCGCAGTACGGCTGCAGCAGCGGCGGCCCGATGCGCCCGGCAAACAGAGCCTTCGTCTTGCCGATCACGCCCAGCAGCAGCGGCGGCATACTCACCAGCAGAACGACATGTAT
Source organism: bacterium (assembly GCA_037128375.1). Lineage (GTDB taxonomy): Bacteria > Verrucomicrobiota > Kiritimatiellia > CAIKKV01 > CAITUY01 > CAMBRF01. The sequence continues at coordinate 1,082 of JBAXWO010000428.1, read as the reverse complement.
AATGATGTGCTTCATAGTCGCGACCGTCTCTTGCTCATCGCCATAACAACAGAATAATCAAAAACACCACGATGTAGAATAGATACGCTTGAACGCTACCCGCCTGGAAATAATGGAAGGACGACGCCACCCAGGCACCAAACCGATACACGGGACGCAGCACGCCATCGAGAACCAGATCCGGAACATGACTCTCCAAACGGGTGTGCCCGGCAAACAACGGCTGGTCTTCAGGCCTGTGGGTACGCGGACGCAAAACCCAGCCGAACAACCCGACCAACATCTGCGCAAACGAGGACGCCGTATACTGCATGTTCGCTGTGGGCGCCGCGTACCCACAATCCCACGTCCCATGGAAGGACACCGCGCCCCGGCGCACTCTCCCCGCCAGAAACGCCCCGCCCAACAGGAGCAGCCCGCAGAGCGTCAGCGCGGTCACACTCACCCAGCCCAGCGGCGCCAACGACGCCAGCCGGGGCAACTCGCCGGTCCACCCCGGCATACCGTCATGCACACCGCTTTCCAGAACAGGAACCACCAACATGGGCGCCAGTCCTATCAATGCACAACAGCCCCCCAGCACAACCATCGGGGCCACCAGACTCGCACTAGGCTCGTGCGCCTGCAGGGCCCGGTCGGACCGGGCCTGGCCAAGAAACACCGTGCCAAACGCCTTAACGAAACAGGCTAACGCCAATCCACCGATCAGCGCCAGGGCCGGCACCGCAAGGCCCGCTCCGCCCCACCCCGTTTCTCCCCCGAGACCTAGCGACCGGAACAAGCCCAGGTAGATCATCAGTTCGCTGACGAAGCCATTCAACGGAGGCAGGCCGCAGATCGCCACTGCCCCCACCAGGAAACACAGCGCGGTGCGGGGCATCGATCGGCCCAGTCCGCCGAGCAGATCCATCGCCCGCGTATGGGTCTGGTTGATGACCGCCCCCGCGCTCAGGAACAGAAGCGACTTAAACAAACCATGATTCCAAACGTGCAGCAGGGCGCCCCCCAAACCCAGCACGACCCAATCCGCACGATGCAGAGCCCGCCCCGCCAGGGCCAGTCCCAGCCCCATGACGATGAGG
>JBAXWO010000427.1:0-3065 GCA_037128375.1 bacterium | reverse complement strand
GCAGTTGCTCGGCGCGCCGTCAGATGAACGTGGCGGCGCATTGCGGCGCGCGCATGTTCCTGCACGAGCGAGACTCTTTCGATGCTTGGGCTCAGATCGCACGGCAGCACCGCAACTTGTACGGCGACCTATCGGGGTTTTGCCTGCCTCTCCATGCAGCGCCGCGCAGACTCATTCTGGATAACCCCGATCTTGTATCCCGAATTCTATTCGGTTCCGATTTCCCGGCATATGTGCTGCCGCTATGGTATGCGCCTACTCTGGGCATGAGTAAGGCCAGGCAGTTGCACCGCATCCGTAACCCGTTCGACAAAGCCAGTCAGACGCTGCGCGCGCTGGGGATTCCGGATGCGGCCTTCACTCGAGCACAAACGCTTTTGCGACTACCCCCCTCCTCAAGGTCCATCGAAAGCGCCGGCAAGGAGGTCCCCGTTGAAATCGTTTAAAACCTGGCACCTTCCATGGGAAGGCAGAAACGTGCCGCACGCTCTCCTGGATATCATCCGCGGCTGCAACATCACCTGCGAGGCGTGCTACAACAATCGGCCGCCCGCGGTCAAGCCGCTCCCGCAGATCGAATCAGAACTCGACGCCCTGCAGCGCCAGCGCCGACTGTCGTCGGTCTCGCTCGTCGGTGGCGAAGTGCTTCTGCACCCTCAACTCGACGATATTGTCCGCATGATCAAGCGCCGTCGGATCGATGTCGAAATCTTCACCAACGGTGTGCTGTTGACCGATGACCGTCTCGCGGAACTGAAGCGGGTGGGACTGGATGTGGTGTTCATCCACATCGAGAGCGGTCAGGGCCGGCCGGATCTTCCGGAGCACACCACGCTCGCCCAACTTCGCGAGCTCTGGCAGGCCAAGTCCGCCATGGTGGCCCGCCACGGCATCGATGCTGCCCTGGCATTGACGGCCCACGCCAATCGGCTCTCAGAAATGGATGCGATCATCCGCTTTATTGTCGAGTCGGCGCACGTCCACTATCTTCTCATCACCTTGTACCGTGACCTGACTGACGTCGCCTGCATCCGTGGCGACCTTGTCCGAGGGATGACCGCGGAGTGGCATCCGGACGCTTTGCCACGCCGCGCCGACGCTATGACCAACGTCCAGATTCTTGACCGTCTCAAGCGTACCATGGGACTGCGGCCATTCGCGTACCTGGGCTCCAACGTGGACCACAGCGATCCACGCTGGCTCTCATACATGGTCGCCACATCGCGCAGCCGCGAGGGCCGGCTTACCGAGTACTCCGTCAAAGCGTCCTGTTTCGAGAAGGCTTTCGTCCACATGTTGCGCCTTGCCAGCGGCCGGTTCCCCATGTACCGCAAGCAAAACTCTCGCCAGTTGGCCATTCAACTTGTCCTCAACGGGTTGACCGGCGGCGACTGCAAGGGGAACTTTCCTTTTTTGCGTTCCGCCTTGCGAAACGGGACCCCCTTGCTCGCCAAACGCATTCTCTTCCAGTGTCCCGCCGAGGTGGATGCCGCCGGCCATGTTATCCACTGTGCTCACTGTCCCGACGCAGTAATCCAGGAGGGGCGCCTGATCCCTGTCTGTCTGACCGACAAATGGGCGGCGGATCCGTGAAAGTCGTCTTCATACGTCCCAGCATGACCCCCGGTCGCGCTCTCGACGCCTTGGAGCCGCTCCCGCTCGCCGTCCTGGCGGCTCTTACCCCGCCCGACGTTGACCGTGTGATGTACGATGACCGCATCGAGGCCATTCCTTTCGACGCCCCCGCCGACCTGGTTGCCATGTCGGTGGATACGTATTCCGCGCGCCGCGCGTACCAGATGTCACAGGCGTTTCACGCCCGGGGCGTGCGTGTGATCATGGGTGGGCCGCACCCCACACTCTGTCCGGACGAGGCGTCGGGGTTTGCCGACGCCGTTGTCCGGGGTGACGCCGAGGATACCTGGCCACAAGTCCTCGCTGACGCGCAGCAGGGGACGCTCAGGCGACTTTATACCAGCTCGTTTCCATCCATTGGCCACTGCCAGCCTGATCGCAGCATCTACGCCGACAGGCGCTATGGCACGCTCCGCCTGGTCCAGGGCGGCCGCGGCTGTCCTCACCATTGCGATTTCTGCTCGGTCAACGCAATCTATGGAGAGCGCGTGCGTAAACGGCCCATGTCCGAGGTGATGGGCGAGATCCGTTCCTCGCCGGCCCGCCTCTGGATGTTTGCGGATGACAACCTTTTCAGCGATACGGTAACGGGCGCGGAATTCTGCCGATCCATCAGACCGCTTGGCATCAGCTGGGCGTGCCAGACCGGTTTGGATATCGCCGGCGATCCCGCCTTTGCCCGCCTCTTGGCCGAGAGTGGCTGCAGGATTGTGCTCTGTGGATTCGAGTCTCTTAACTCCGCCAACCTGCGCCAGATGGGGAAGGGGTGGACCCGCACGCATGGTGAATATGAGGAGCAGACCGCCGTTCTCCGCGACCACGGCATCATGGTCTATGGCACGTTCGTCTTTGGCTACGACGAAGATACGCCCGACACGATCCGTGCAGCCCTCGAGTTTTCGCTACGCGCAAAACTCTTCATGGCTAACTTCAATCCCTTGATGCCTTTCCCGGGTACGGCGCTCTATGACCGCCTCCGCCGCGAAGGACGCCTCGTTCACGAGCACTGGTGGCTGAGTCCGGACTATCGGTTCGGTCAGGGCTTGTTCCACCCGCGCAATATGTCGGCTGAACAACTTGAACAGGGTTGCTATCAGGCGAAGACGGAGTTCAATCGCGCGACGAACATGCTTCGTCGCGCGTTTGACGGGAAGGCCAATCGCGATAACCTTGCCCTATTCTGGCTGGGTAACGTGATTTCACGCCGCGAGATTCATCGAAAACAGGGGGGGCGACTGGGCGCCGAACAGGCGCTGATCCCCTTTCACTCAACGGAACCTTCATGCACGTAACCCTCATCAAACCGAACATGGGCCGCATGGCACAAGGGCCATACGTGGACGAGGGCCGGATGGAACCCCTTCAACTTGGACTTCTCGCGGGCCTGTGCCCGCCCGATGTGGACGTATCGCTGTTCGATGATCGCTGCG
>JBAXWO010000426.1:0-3067 GCA_037128375.1 bacterium | reverse complement strand
AAGAGGGCGCCCTTTTGGTGCTTTCGGACCTCAAAGTCGAAGTTTTAACGGAGACCGAAACACTCGCAAAGCCGGCGCGATGCCCTAAATGTGTTTTGACGCAAGGCAATGTGGAGAATGGGGATGAAGTGGACCAAGTCGCCAAAATCGATCTTGACACGTTTGAGCGGATCGATAAGCCGCGGGGACAGTTCATTCACGTGGAATGGCTGTAGCCGCCCGCGCCGAGGGCGGCCTCTCGGCGGGAGGGGCCAAGGCCCGCCTCCTCGCGCGCCTTGGGGCCGCCGCGCGGCGCCGCCTCGCCCGCGCGTCCCTCGCCGAGCCGCCCCGCGTCCTCGGCATCGCCGAGGCGGGAGGGATGACGCGGGAGCGCTGGCTCCGCCTCCTCGCCCGCCTTCCGCGCGAGGGGACGTTCGAGGTCGTCCTCCACCCGGGGGGGGACGACCCCGCCGCGCGGGAGGCATGGGACGCCGGAGAGGAGCAGTTGCGGCGGGGGCGGGTGGGCATCTTTCTTGTCGCCGGCGGGCAGGGCACCCGTCTGGGTTATGACGGGCCCAAGGGGACCTATCGGCTGGCCCCGATCACCCAGGCGTCACTTTTTGAAATCCATGCCCGGAAGATCCTGGCACTGGAACGGCGCTATCAGGCGACGGTGCCCTTCTACATCATGACGAGCGATGGGAACGATGAGGCGACCCGGCGGTTTTTCGAGGAGCAGGAGTATTTCGGCCTCGACCGGGAACGGGTGAAGTTCTTCGTTCAGGGAACGTTGCCCGCCTTCTGGCCGGACGGGCGGGTGGTGCTTGAATCGCCGGGCAGGCTTTTTGCGGCGCCGGACGGACATGGGGGCATTCTGACCGCGCTGGCCCGCCGTGGGATGCTGGCCGATATGCAGGCGCGGGGGGTGACCACGTTGTTCTATTTTCAGGTCGACAATCCCATGGTGTCGATCGCGGATCCCGCGTTTGTGGGAGTACACTTGCAGCGCGGGGCGGAGATGTCTCTCAAGGTCTGCGCCAAGCGCGATTTTGCCGAGGGGCTGGGGGTGGTGGTCGTGCGCGACGGCCGCCAGGCGGTGGTGGAATATACCGAACTGACCGATGAGCAGAAACGTGCCACACGCGGAAACGGCGACCTGGTGTTCAAGTTCGGCAGCGTAGCCATCCATATCTTTTCACTGGCCTTCCTGCAACGCGAGGCCGCTGCCGGCCTGCCGCTGCACCGGGCGCACAAGAAGGTGGGCTTTTGTGACGAGGAGGGGAACCCGGTCAAGCCGGTCAAGCCGAATGCGTTCAAGTTCGAGAAATTCATCTTTGACGCCCTGCCCGATGCCCGGTCCGCTATGATTCTCGAGTTTGCCCGTGAAGAGGAGTTCGCGCCGGTTAAGAATGCGGAGGGCGAGGATTCACCCGAGAGTTCCCGCACGGCCATGATCGAGAAGTTTGCGCGCTGGATGGCGTTCTGCGGAGTGACCGTGCCGCGTGACGCGGCGGGGCGGGTGGCGCACCGGCTGGAGATCGATCCCTGCTATGCGAACAGTGCCGTGGAACTGAAGGAACGTCTGCCGCCCGGATTCGCCATCACAGGCGACGTGCTGCTGAAATAGCGAAAGAAGACACCTGTATCATGAACTTCATCGTTCCATTATTTGTTGCCATGATGGCAGGCGGGTTTGCCTTGTGGTTGACCCAGATTCACCAGATGCTGGTCTTAGCGCAAAAGCAGGTGGCGGACGACTGGAACGACCTTAAGGGCGAGTTGATGGTGCGCCGGGAGATGGTGCCCTACATTGTGGCCGCCGTGCAGGTCAACTCCGAGCAACTCGGCGAGTTGCTTGGGAATGCCTGCGATCTGGCCGCCAATGTGGTGGGCATCAGCGAGTGTGCCCAGGCCGAGGCCCGGCTGACGGCGGCCATCGAGCGGTTATTCGCGATGTTGGACAGCCTGCCGACGGCTTCGGTCAATGAGAACCTGGCCCGTTTACGCAAGGGGCTGGAAGATCAGGAGGCACGGATCGGCCTGTTGATTGAGGCCTACAACCGGCGAGCCGAGACTTTTAACACGTTGCTCAGGCGGGGGCCCGCCCGGGTGTTTGCCTATTTTGCAATGTTCAAAGTGGCCGGATTATTCGTATAGGAAGTGGACATGCCGCATTGGGAATACACCTCGGGAACGCTGCCCTGGACAAAATCGTGCTTCGTGTGCGGTGAAATCAACCCGCACGGGTTGCGGTTACGGTCCCGTGTGGAACAGGACCGCATTGTGACCGACTATACGACTCGCGAGGAGGATCTCGGGTACCGGCACATTGTCCATGGGGGCATCTCCATGACCCTGCTCGACGAAGTCATGACCTGGGCAGCTATTCTGACCCTGCGGCGGGCCAGCGTGGCGGCCGAGTTGACGGTACGGCTCAAGCAGCCGGTGATGGCAGGCCAGTCCATCCGGGTGGAGGGATGGATCCGCGAGGCGAAGTCCAAACTCGTCACGGTTGAAGGACAGGTGCTGGACCGTCAGCGGCAGGTACTGGCCACCGCGAGCGGGAAATACGTGCCCATGCCGGCGGCCGGCGTTCCCCTCTGCCTGAAGGATTTCGTGGACAGTCCGGACTCCATCCGTCTTCCCTTTCTTGAGGGATAACGGCCTGCCTTATCCGGCGGGATTGACTCAGCGCTGGAATTCGCGCGGGTCGAGAGGCTCGATCTTCAGATCCGGTCTCCAGTTCGGCGAATGGCCGTACAGGGCCATTGCGTTGCCGTAAACCAGGCGTGTGATGTCGGCTTCCGCGACGCCGTCCTGCTGCAGGCGCGCCACCACCTTGATGAGACTGAGCGGGTCGGAGACGCCCCAGTCGGCGGACCCGTTCACGATCATGCGCTCACTGCCGTATTCCCGGATGATGGATGACACCCGTTCCGGGGTCAGTTTTGAGATCGGGTAGACCGTCATGCCGCAAAAACAACCCGTGTCGCGGGCGATCTTGATGGTTTCCTCGGTGTTGTGATCGATCAGCACGCGATCCGGGTCCAACCCCTCCGCCTTGACGATCTCCGCCGTGCGTCGTGTT
>JBAXWO010000425.1:0-3068 GCA_037128375.1 bacterium | reverse complement strand
TAAATTCTGTCAAAAATCTTCAGATTGCTGAATCTTTTGATGCGTTTGCCCTGGAGAGGTGTCGGCGACCCAAAAGAGCCTAACAGAGAAGTTGAGTGCCATGGCGTTTGAAGCTATCATGGGTCCCAATGAAGTCCGGGACAAAACCAGGCGGGAAATCGGCATGGGAACAGGCCAGACAATATGGCGTGGACATGTCGTTACTGGCGGCCAATCTTCAAAAAAAGCCCGCCGAATTGCTGCGCCAACATGAACGCGCCCTGGCCATGGTGCTGTTGCTCAGGGAAGGCATGAGAAAACGCCGTGGATAATTTAAGCAGTCTTTTGGAACGACTGATCCGCCATAAGGTGGAGTTTGTTGTCGTGGGCGGGTTTGCTGCCGTGGCCCACGGCAGCACCCTGGTCACGCTGGATGTGGACGTCTGTTGCGACTTCACCGCCCGGAACATTCTGAAGCTCCAGGACGCCGTCCGCGACCTCCACCCTGTGCATCGAATGACGCCCCAACGCCTACCCTTGTCGCTGACAACCCGGTCATGCGAAGGGCTTAAGAATCTCTATCTCGACACCGATGCCGGGCAACTGGACTGCCTGGGCGCCATTCTCGGAATTGGCGACTTCCCTGAAGTCAAACGGCGCAGCGTGGTGATCAGACTGCCCTTCGGCCGCTGCCGCCTTCTGGCCCTCGATGCCTTGATCGAAGCAAAGAAAGCCATGGGGCGCCCCCGCGACAAGGAGAGCGTGCTGCAACTCAGGGCCATACAGGAGCGGCAGGCCGTGAAATCCGGCGGTTCACTCCCCGATGATCTTGACTAACACCCGCTTCCGCCGTTTGCCGTCGAACTCGCCATAGAAAATCTGCTCCCAGGGACCGAAATCGAGCTCGCCGTTCGTCACGGCTACAACGACCTCACGCCCCATGATCTGCCGTTTGAGATGGGCGTCGGCATTATCCTCGGCACCATTGTGCGCATACTGGGAGTGGGGCTTCTCCGGCGCTAGCTTCTCCAGCCAGCGTTCGAAGTCGGCATGGAGGCCGGATTCGTTGTCGTTCACAAAACAGGAGGCGGTGATGTGCATGGCGTTGACGAGGCAGAGTCCCTCCCGGATTCCGCTTTCCCGGAGGCATTCCTCAACCTGCGGCGTAATGTTGAGAAAACCCCGGCGGGCAGGCACATTGAACCACAATTCTTTTCGATGACTTTTCATCTTCCTTCTCCTCCTAACTCCGGGCTTCTGGCCTCGACAAGTTTCCGGGGCCACCCTATTCTCCCTCTCGACCATGACTCGACTGATGCGGTGGATTATACTCATCCTGAGCCTTGTGGCTATCTCCGGAATCGGGCTCACCTGGCTTTTCCGATTTGAACTCGACTATCACCGTTATCGCGTTCCCCTCCACGTTGCCGCCGCACGCTACCCGCTTCCGCCCCACCTCATTGCCGCCCTGGTTTGGCAGGAAACGCGATTCCACCCCACCCGGCGTGGACAGGCGGGCGAAATCGGCCTGATGCAGATCATGCCGGACAGTGCCCGGGAATGGGCCAGGGCGGAGCGTATTCCAAACTTCCAGACGACCATGCTCCTCGATCCTCAAACCAATCTCCTGGCGGGCACCTGGTATCTCGCAAGGGCAACGCAACGCTGGTCGCAACGCCGGGACCCCCTCCCTTACGCACTGGCTGAATACAACGCCGGCCGTTCCAACACCCTGCGCTGGGATCAGGACGCCACGGCCGGCCCGGACGCCTTCGTGCAGGCCATCAGTTATCCCGGCACCCGAAACTACGTCCGCAGCATCCTGAAACGATTCCACGCCGTGGGCCGTCCGTGGGAACTCTGGTTCGACCCCTGACGACGGACGTCCGACCGGAACCCTGGCGGTGATTGTGGCGCGCGCTTGCCCTGGGCGGCAGGTTATGCTTTCATCCGTTCAACAGCAAAGGAGCCGCGCCCATGTTTGCCATCAACGACCTCCTGAAAGCAGCCGTAGAAGCCAAGGCCTCGGACATTCACCTCAAGGCCGCCCAGAAGCCCTACCTGCGACTGAACAGTACCCTGACCGAAGTGGACCACCCCGCCTTGACCCCGGGCGACCTGGACGACATTATCCGCGCCATCATTCCGCCGCACCTGGCCGCGACCTTTGCCGAGCAACATGAGGCCGACTTCTCCTACTATGTCGACGGCATCGGCCGTTTCCGCGTCAACGCTTTCCGCTCCCAGGGGCTCCCTGCCCTGGCCTTCCGCCACGTCAAGACCAAGGTCCCCACCTTCGAGCAACTGAACCTTCCGCAGTCCCTGAAGGATATCGCCTCCGCCGAGCGCGGCATCGTCATCCTCAGCGGCACCACCGGCAGCGGCAAGTCGACCACGCTGGCCGCGATGCTCAACCACATGAACGAGACCGAAAAGTTGCGCATCATTACCATCGAGGACCCCATTGAATATATGTTCCCCGACAAGCAGTGCATTATTTCGCAGCGCGAGGTCGGACTGGACACCATGAGTTTTCAGGTCGCGCTCAAACACGTGTTGCGCCAGGATCCGGATGTGATTGTCATCGGCGAAATGCGCGACCAACTCAGCTTCCGGACGGCCATGGCGGCCGCCGAAACGGGCCACCTCGTCCTCACCACCCTGCATTCCGGCAATGCCGCCGGAGCGACGCACCGCCTGCTGGAATTCTTCCCGTCTACCGAATGGGACCAGGTCCGCCAGAATATCGCCAACAATCTGAAGGCCGTCATCTGTCAGCGTCTGCTCAAGGGCGCGCAAGGAGGCGTGATCCCGGCGGTGGAGATTCTCATGAACTCCCCCACCGTCCGGAAATTGCTTGAAAAGAACCGCCTGGACATTCTGCCCGCCGCCATCGAGACCGGAACGGAGGACGGCATGCAAACCTTCAATCAATCCATCTACGGCCTCATCAAAAGCGGCATGATCACGCAGGAGGAGGGCATGCGCTACGCCACGAACCCGCAGGCGTTGCGGATGAACCTTCAGGGCATCTTCCTGGATGAATCGCGCCGCATCCTGTCCAGTATCTGAGCATGAGTGAAGCACCC
>JBAXWO010000424.1:0-3068 GCA_037128375.1 bacterium | reverse complement strand
CCGTGCTGTCGTGGCTCCACATCCGTGCCGGGGATGGACGGTTGGTGCCCCTCGACGCCGTGGCCAAACTGAACAACAGCGTCGGCCCGGTGACCATCAACCATTCGGGCCAGATGCCGTCCGTGACCCTTTCCTTCGACCTCCGGCCGGGAGTCGCCCTGGGTGACGCCGTGGAGCAGGTGAACGCCCTGGCCCGCGAGGTTCTGCCGCCGCAGATCAGCACGGCGTTCCAGGGCACGGCGCAGGTTTTCCAGTCTTCCTTCAAGGGGATGGGCTGGCTGCTGGCGCTGGCGGTCCTGGTGATTTACATCGTGCTGGGCATCCTGTACGAAAACTTTTTCCATCCCGTGACGATCCTGTCCGCGCTGCCCTTCGCCGGCGTGGGCGCCTTGGCGACCCTGATGATTTTCGGCTCCGAGCTGTCGATCTACGCGTTTGTCGGCATCATCATGCTGGTGGGGTTGGTGAAAAAGAACGGCATTATCATGATCGATTTCGCCATCGAGGCGCGCCGTGCGAAGGGTCAATCGGCCCGGGATGCCATTTATGAGGCCTGCCTGGTGCGGTTCCGCCCGATCATGATGACGACGATGGCCGCCTTGGCGGCGGGGATTCCGATCGCGGTCGGGTACGGAGCGGGCGGGGAGGCCCGGCGCCCCCTCGGCTTGACCGTGGTCGGGGGTCTGCTGTTCTCGCAGACGTTGACCCTGTATGTCACCCCGGTCTTCTATCTCACCATGGAACGATTGCAGGAGCGTTTGAGGAAGAAGCCCTAACATGAAGATTTCGCGTTCACGGTTTTGTTTTGTCTGCCGGCTGTTCCTGATCCTGGCCTTTCCCCTCGAAACACTTTGTGACGGGGGCAGTAACCCGCCTCCGTTTCGTGTCTCCTGTCCGAGGCCGTATTGACGGCGTTGGAACATAATGCCGCCTTTCGCGTCCAACGCCTCCAACCTCAACTCATCCGGACGCGTGAAGAGGCCGCCCGGGCGGCCTTCGATCCGGTCCTTTTCGGAGAGATCTCCTGGAATCGTGAAAACGGCCCGAAATTCGCGGTCCAGGCGTCAACCAATGCCGCCACGGAGACTTCCCTGGACCACACCGCCGTGAAGGCGGGAGTGGCGGAAACCCTGCCACTCGGAACCCGCATGGAATTGAGCGCCCAGACCGACATCGACCACCCGGAGTACAACCCCACCGCGTCCCGGCTCGGGCTTTCCGTGACTCAGCCCCTGCTGGCCGGCGCCGGGACGGGCGTCAACCTGGCGATCCTGCGCCAGGCGCGGCTCGACACGCGGATCTCGGTGTTTGAATTGCGCGGCTTCACGCTGGCTCTGGTGGCGGAGGTCGAACGGGCCTATTGGGCGTATGTCCAAAACCGGGATCAACGGGAGGTGTACCGGGATTCCCTGCGTCTGGCGGAGCAGCAGTTGGATGAGACCCGCGAGCGCATCCGTGTGGGCAAGCTGGCCGAGTTGGAATCGGTGGTGGCCGAGGCGGAACGGGCGTCCCGCCGCGAGGAACTGATTGGCGTCGAAAGCCAGTTCTCAACCGCCCGCCTGAGGCTGCTGCGCCTGCTTAACCTGTCCCAGTCGAGCCCCTGGACACTGGTCCCGGAGGCCTCCGACAAGCCAAGCCCGCCGGACACGGCGCTGGAGGATGTGGACACCCTCGTAACGGCGGCCCTGTCCAGCCGGCCGGACCTCAATCAGGCCCGGCTGGTTGTTGAGCGCGGGGAACTCGAAGTGGTCCGTACCCGAAACGGGCTGTTGCCGAAGATGGATCTGTTTGTCACGCTGGGGCGCAGTGGATATGCCTCCTCCTTCAGTGATTCCGTCGGGGATCCCGAGGCCAGGGGCTATGACACGGGCGTCGGGCTTCAGGTGGGGTATCCGCTCAGGAACCGCGCCGCGGGAGCGGATTACCGGCGGGCGGTCGTGAGCCGCCAGCAGGCCGATGAGGCGCTGACCAATCTCTGCCTGCTGGCGCAGGAGGACGTCAGGGTATCCTGGGTGATGGCGCAGGAAGCGATGGCCCGGGTGGCCGCCGCGCAGGTCACGCAAGGATTGCAGGAGCGCAAGCTGGAAGCGGAGCGATCGAAGTTCAGGGAAGGCAAGTCCACGGCGTTGCTGGTCGCCCAGGCCGAACGCGATCTTCTGGCCAGCCGGTTATCCACCATCCGGGCGGTCATCTCCAGCCTGACGACACGAACGGATCTGTATCAGAAGGATGGATCGCTTCTCGCCCGCCGCGGAATCGGCGTGCCGGAAGAGTAAGGCCTGTTCCCTGATCCGCCGAATCAGGTCCCGCGGACTAATAGACCCGATGCGGTCGCTGCGGTCGCGAGCTGGACATCGTGAGTGAGAAGAGCATCAAGACCGCCGGAGTCGCGAACATGGATCGCGGTGGCCAGGTGAATGGCGTCGAGCGTGCCGATGACTGTGGAATAGGCCTCGCCAGCGCGGTGGAGAATGGATTCGGAGACGGGAACGATATGCAGGACACTGTGAACCAGTTCGATGTCGCGGCGGCGTTGGGCGACCTGTTCGTCGTTGATGGCTCCGAGAAGCCGAAGTCTGTCCAGGGTGCGAAGCGCCTCTGTAAACCAGAGACGTGAGGCGTAGGCCTCTGTCCATTGTCCCCACTCCGGAAGAGCATTTGGTTCCCGAAAGAGCACGCGAAGCACGACCGAGGTGTCCACGTAAACTCTCATCGGCGCGTCCTGTCGTCGATCAGGGTTTGCACGGCAGAGAACGGTTTGCCGACTCTTCCGCCGCTCATTTTGCGAAGCGTGCTCAGGGGTTGCGTCGGCGGCCGTATGACGATGCCAACTTCGCTGACCGGCACCATGCGTGCAACAGACCGGCGGTGCGAAGTGACCACGACCTCATTCCCATTCTCGACGAAACGCAGATATTCGCTGAGTCTCTCCTTGAGTGTCGCAACATTGACGGTTTTCATGACTAGAGAATAGACATGGCATGGCCAGAAGTCAATGTGCACCGCCAAGATTCAGCGGTTCCAAATACCAGGGGCTGAGGAGGCTCTAGGCGGCGGAGTGTGAGAGT
>JBAXWO010000423.1:0-3082 GCA_037128375.1 bacterium | reverse complement strand
TCGCTGACGTGACTGGCATTGATCGTCACGCTGGCCACCCCGCCGGCCAGAAGCGTCGGCGCCGCCAGACACGGCACGGCGGCGCCGATGGCGGCTAACGCCCTATTCACCATGCTTCTCATGCCTATGCTCCTTCGGCGCCTCAACGCATCTGCTTGGCGGCCCGCTTGACGACGGCATTGTGCTTCAGTCACGGATACGGCGTCCCAGCCATCGCCCGGCAGACTTCCTTCCAGGCCGGGCACACCCGAGCATCCATGCGCATGTACGGCCAATTTGGGGCGACCGCCGCGTAGTTTCCGGCCTGCAAGACAACTTTCTGGCCGTCGGCCACACGGATCACCTCCACAACGCCCTCGCGCACGCCCAGAGACTTCCACTTTGACTGCGCGTCGGCCATCAGGCGGAACTCCGTGCCCACGATTTCCGCGTGCATCAGTTCCCCGAGAATCTGCAGGTGGCGTCCGTCCGGCTGCTTGCGGATGTCGGCGTCCACCGCACCCCGGCGCAGATCCAGTCCCGGCCCCGCGTCCGTTCGGCTTAGGACCACGGTGCTGGCCCGGTAGATTCGCAACGTGGAGCCATCCGCATAGGCGAACTGCGCGGACGCATTCGCCGCCGTCAGGATCGTTTCGCCCGCAAACACCTCGACGCCGACGGCTGCGGCTGACGATGGCCCTGTGCCGTCCGCGCGCGCCACCCGCACCTCGCCGCTCATCGCCACCAGCCGGCCCTCTGCCGGCGCCCGCGGCGCCGGAGCCGGGACGTTCGTCTTCGCCGGTTGCCCCACCACGGCAAGGGACGGTTGGGGGCGCGGGATAAACGTTTTTTTCGCTTGCAGGTAGATCCCCGCAGCGAGGAGCAAGCTGGCCGCCGCAGCCACGGGCCAGAACACGCGATGGAAGGTTCCCGCCGGCCGGAGAACTTCCGGCCGCGCGGTCCGGGAAGCAGCCGGCGGGGTGGAGGGGAATGTGGCCGTGTTCACGCGAACGGCTTCCCGTTTCTCTTGTGCCACCGCCGCCAATGCTCCGGGCAGGTCAGCCTCGAATCCCGCCATGATCAGCAATTCCTTGCGCAGACCGCTGTCCTGCCGCAGTTTCTCCTCCAGCGCGCGCACCTCGTCGGGCGTCATCTTGCCGTCGAAGTAGCGTCGCAGATCGGGACACGAATCGGTTGTCATAACCCTCCTCCCAGGGGTTGGGCGAGTTTCTCTTCGATGCAGGCCCGTAGCGCGCGCCGCAGCCTGACAAACGCCATATCGACGGCGCCGACGTTGCGTTTCAGCTTTTCGGCGATGTCGGCGCTCCGCAAACCCTCGAAATACCGCAACTGGAGAAGACGCCGGCCACTCACGGGCATACGGCTCAGGCAATCCCTGAGATACTGGCCGCGTAGCGAGAGTTCCTCCTTCTCGATCGCCGCCGTATCGGCCAGCAGGTCCAGCACGTCGGGAGCAAGGATTTCCCGGGAGCGCGCCTGAGCCTGTCGCCATTTAAGAACTTGCAGGCGCGTGATGCGAAGGATCCACGCCCGGGACGAACGGGATGGGTCGTAGTCCCCGTTTCTGAGGCACACGATCTGCCACACCTCCTGGGTCACGTCCTCCGTGTCGCGATGTCCCCGCGTCGCGGCGTACACATACGCGCGCACGACCGCATCCTCGGAGATCACCTGCCGCAGAATGATATCGTTGACGGAATTCTTATCGATCGAGTCCATTCTGTAATGTATCCGCACAACCCCGACGGAATACAACATGTTTTTCCTTCTTCCTGATCGCGGGGGTGACGGAGGCGGTGACGGGGGCAGACCGGAATGGCGCTTAGTTAAGCCCTAACACTTTCTTGCTCAACGGCTTGCGACGTGGCGGTTCGGCGATGGTGCGAAAGAGGACCAAGCGGGATATTTGCTCCATGCGCTTGAGCGTGTCCTGAACCTGCCGCCAGTTTGCGATCGCCTCCTTCATCCATAGATATTGCGCCTCGGACAAGGCCACCGACACGGTCTTCTTCCGTTCCTTGCGGCTCCATTGAAAGCATGGTCCGCCCGCGCCGGGGCCGCGATCTTGGACGTATCCATGACTGATCCAGCCCGTCCGCGCCAGTTGCCGCTGCAGTTTGCGATATTCCACCCGCAGTTCCAAAACGTCGGTTTTCATGCAGATAAGTGTAGCATAGGTGTCAATAGGGCGGTATATATACCGCCCTATGAATACACCCTACTTCTCGGCTTGGCGCTCGAAACTGGCGGCTTACGGGCGGCGGATTGGGCGCCATGCGTGCGCAGCCGAAGTCGAAAACGCATTCGCGCGGTTTCTCCCGCCGACGCTGTTAAGCCAGACCTCGGAGGGCACGGGTAACCGATAGCGATCCGCGGGGTTGGCGAACAATGCGCCTGCCAGCACCGGTACATCGAACAAACAGCCTTGCCTCTCCTCTGCCGGTAAGCTCATTATGGGTCCTGTCTCTTTGTAATCCTATTGACAGGAGATAGCCTACAGGCTAGCTTATCAAGATGCAAGCACAATACACGCTGAAAGTTCAAGCCATCCGTTCTAAAAAACAGAAACCCAGGCTCTATGTCTATCTGCCCGCCGCCTTGGCTGAGGCCATTAGCCTGGAAGCCGGCGAGGATGTGCGTTGGGAGCTGCTGACCCGTGGCGAATTACACTTGGTCCGCGAACAGGTTCCGTCGGCCCGCGCGAAGCAGCTCGCGGGACACTGAAAGACGTAGTGGTTTTTCGACGGAATCACTCTTTGATGGGTGACCCCAATGCCCCGCTATGGGACGGCATAGCGATGAACCGTCAAGTCACCGATCGACACAAACCAGAGTTCTCGCCCATTCGCCGCGAGGAAAGGGCCAGCACAGTTCTGCAATGCGTCAGCGTGCTCGATAGTGAAGGCACCAAGCAGGGCACCGTCCACGCCATGAATCAGGACATTGGACGCCTGCCTGATGTAGACACGTTCGCCGTCGTAAGCGAACACATCCGCACAGGGCTCGTTTGACACCGGGAATGTTGAACGTGTCAGCGACGGTGCGAACATGTATCCAGGCTGGCGGTTTGAAAATGTACCGA
>JBAXWO010000422.1:0-3085 GCA_037128375.1 bacterium | reverse complement strand
AAGTCCAGGGAAATAGAATTCACACAATGACGTACGTTTTGCGGAGTCAGACGCTCACCGGTGAAAACATGCCCCAGGTGGGCTCCGCAGGCTGCGCACTCGATTTCGACACGCTGTCCATCCGGGTCTGCCATCCTCTTCACTGCCCCCGCAATCTCAGCATCAAAACTGGGCCATCCACACCCCGCGTCAAACTTGTCGTCCGACCGGTATAAAGCCGCGCCACAACGGCGGCAGGCATAGGTACCCGCCTCATGGAACTTATCGAAGTGTCCGCTAAAGGGGCGCTCCGTCCCTTTACGCACGATAACCGCTTCCTCCTGCGGTGTCAGTTTTCGCCAGTGGTCCATCTTGTCCTCCTTCTGCGCCAGACAGAATTCCGCCTGACTTGCGATCAGAAACGCGATGCAGGGGCCAAGCCAATGTCGGGTCATCATATCGGCGCCCTCACGGCTCAGAGAGCACCACGCTCTCAAACACTTTAAACCGGGCACCCTCGCGCCAGGCATCGGCGGGGAGTCCAGCCTTCTCGCTGAGCGAGGCCAGTGTCTCCTCCACCGTCCATCCTTGTTCTGTAGCCACCTCTGGCAGATAGACCGCACGGTACCGCCCCTTTTCGAGAATGATTCCCTGCTGCCCGATCTTGAAGTCGGCAACTGAGGCGATATCCCGGATGGGACTCAAAACCGAGACATCGACCGTGATCCGGGCCAACTCCTCAGGCTCGACCGGACGAAACCGGGGATCGCGCAGGGCCGCATTGACGGCATTATCGTGGACCGAAACGTAGAGCGGCTCCGCTGGCACCAGTGAACCGATGCATCCCCTGAGCGCGCCCTGAATCTTGAGCGTCACAAACGTCGCCGTGTCGGCCTTCATCAGTGGCGTAAGCGTGTATCGCCCGTAGTCGAAGGGCTCACGCCGTCCCGTGACACACCATTTCAGCGTGTCGCGGGCAATGGCAAAAAGTGCCGTTTTCTCAGCTTCGCTCAGTCCCGGCGTCCATGTTCCACTCCTATGCTCTTTCACAGTGGCTCCCTCCTTCGCACCGGTCCCGGTTGAGTTCAAGGCTGCGACGACCGGGGGAACGGCATAAAAGCCGATCGCCGCATACGACACTGAATTCCGATAATCACCAGTCTTTTCACCGGAAGACGACAGGCCGATCACCCGGCCTGCCGGTTTCAAAGTGGAGCGATTTAGCGCCGCCATCATGATTCGTATGGGAATCTCCCCGCAGATGGAGTCATGCGAGGTGTCGCAATGCGCCTTGAACCCCTTTTCATCCAGTGCGGCGATCCGGCCACTGGCCAGGGTCAGCCACTCCCTGAGACGGTCAGGAATGCGATCGGTGAATGGCTCAAACCCGTAGTTAGGCCCGAAATGGGTGAAATCGGAGGAAGCCAGCAGTAACGTGCGTTCTCCCAGATAGGGCGCCAGCGCCGCGCTAACGGCGTCGACATCCACCGTCCCTGGCAGACCACAAATCAAAGGCACCAGTTTGAAAGTCCGGGCGGTCTTCTGGAGAAGAGGCAATTGCACCTCGATGGCATGTTCACGGACGGCCGCCTCAGGCACAACCACGAAGCCCTTCGTTTTTGTCAGGGCGTCGCACACAGCCTGGTCAATCTCCACGGTTCCGAGCGGTGTGGCATAACCCATCAGCGAGGGGTCGGGAAGTGACACGCCGGCAACAAAAAGGTGATGCGCCGGGCAGAGGATGATGATCCGGTCATACTGGCCGCTGGAAATTCCGGAATAGAGGCTGGCCGCGCAGGGTCCGGAAAAGACATACCCGGCATGAGGAACAACGGCGGCGACAAGTTGCCCCGTGGTCACTGGGCGTAATCCGTCTTTCAGGAGCGCGTCGATCTGGCGGTCCAGGGCAAAGGGTGACCTCTCATAGAATGCCCCGGCAACGGCCGGCGGACGGACGTCGGCGGCGGAACAACCGGCACCCAGAACAACCGCGACGGACAGGAAAAGGAACCGATTCATATTCCTCCCTCCAACCTTACCCGACCTTTATCGCCATATTCCCATGGGCTGCCCCGCAGTCGACAACCGAAATCGCAAAAAAAGACATCAGATCCGCACACGATGGACGCGGGCGGCATCGTCCCGCTGCACGGTCCTGGCGTAACGGAATGAGGGTAGGCCGAACAGCATGGCGTAGTAGAAGTGGCCCGGCACCAGCCCCAGGGCATCCTGGAGAGCCGGCAGCACTTCGATCGCCATCTTCGCCATGCCGCACCAGACGGTTCCCAAGCCGGCGGCTTGGGCCATGAGCTCAAAATAGGCCAGTGCCAGATTGACATCGGCCTGAGGGGATACGGACTCCGGCGCGGCGGAAACCAGCAGAAGGTGGGGGGCCCCTCGAAAGATCACATCCACCCCCTCCTGAAACCAGGCCGGCACCGCCTGCATCAGGTAGGCATACTGTTCGGGAACGCGCCCCTCCTTCCCCGCCGTGGCCAACCCATTCAGGGCCATGAGGCGAAACCTCTGCATCACGACTTTGTCGTCAATAACCGTAAAGGTCAACGCCCTGCGATTGATTCCGCTGGGGGCATTCGACAGCGCGGCCAACAATCGCTGAAGCAGGAGGGGATCGACATTCTCGTCGCGGTAGCGTCGCACGCTCCGTCGGCCGCGCACCAGGTTGATCACCTTCCCCAGTTCCGGAAAGGAGTCTTCCGTCAGGGAAAGGCTGCGGTCCGGATCGCGCCCCAGAATGGAAACCGCCGCCGGGGGACAAACCGCCAGGCAATGTTGGCACTGAATGCAGCGCGCCTCGTTTTCCGGCCGGATCGAGGGCGCCAAGTCTCCTGTTCGCTCAATGATCCGCGCCGGGCAATCGAGCACGCACTGGTCACACCGCGTACACAAGGCATCGTTGACGACAAATTGCAGCATATTTAGCCTCCTAAGAGCAAACGTCGGGAAACCGCCCGGACCCCATCCGCTGCAGGCGGCGCGGACTCCTACTGGTGAACACGGATTGCCTTGGCCCCGGCCTTATAGGCGGCACGGTTGGCGGCGGCGTGAGCGGTTCGGGCCGCTGCCTTGTATTCGGCGAGCGCAT
>JBAXWO010000421.1:0-3103 GCA_037128375.1 bacterium | reverse complement strand
CGGCAACCGGATCGAGGCCGAATTCGTTCTGGAGCGTGAGGAGTATCGGGCGGACGGGTTTACGGTCGCCACGCCGCTGCGCGATTTCGTCCGGGCCGTCACCGTTCAGGGGAGTACGGACGGTGCAACCTGGCAGCCGCTGGTTCGGGACGCGGACATCTTCGACTACAGTCGTTACCTGGATGTGCGCCGGACGGAGGTGGCGCTGCCGGCGGGGTCGGGCCCGCATTTCCGGGTGGAACTCGGCAATGCGTCGGAGGAGCGGGTTCAGCCTCTCGTCAAGTTGGTCAGTCAGAAGGGCGGGCAGGATGCGGGGGCGGAGATCCGGACTCAGGAATTGTTGAATACCCCGTTCCGCATGGACAGCATTGCGTTCTGGCGGAACGAGACCGTGGTCGAGAACCAGCGTGAGGTCCGGCGCGAATGGGAGTTGCCCGCGCCGACGGTCGTCGAGAACGACCGCGAAAAAGTCACCGAGATCACCGTGGAGATCGGGCGGCTGCCCCTCAACCGGCTGGTGCTGGTGAGCACCTCGAAGAACTTCAGCCGCCTTGCCCGCGTCCAGATCCTGGCCGTCGAGAACGGGGTGTCGCGGTGGCGCGACCTGGCCGAGGCGCGGGTGCTGGATGTGGATCTGCCCGGATTTGCCCGGACTGAACTGGAAATCAATTTTCCGGAGCAGCGGGTGGAGCAATTGCGCGTGACCGTTCGCAATGGAGACAACCCGCCGCTGGCGGGGCTGAGGCTGCGCGGGTTCGGGCCGGTATACCGGGTTGTGTTGCTGGCTGAGCCGGGCCGGGCCTACCGCCTGCTGTATGGGGGCGAGAACCTGACGGCGCCGGTGTATGATCTCGACCTCGTGCTGACTCCGGTCCGGCAGGGATTGCAGCCGGCGGCACGGACGCTGGGTCCGCCCCACGAGAATACCGCCTACAAGCCAGCCCGCGCCGGGTTTGGCGCCTGGCTCAATCATCCGGCGTTTATGACCGCCGCGATCATTCTGGCGGCCCTCGTGCTGCTGATCGTGCTGGCCCGCTCCCTCAAGCGGGTCGGCGGCGCGCTGGACGGCGAGGGATCGGGTTGAGCGCTCAGCCGCAGGAACAGCCGCAGCCTGCTTGTCATATCAGGTCTGATTCCTGGTCCTGAATTCGGCCAGGGAGCGAACGGTGATGGTGTCGTCAAGGGGGTAGGAACGCGTGCCGGGGTAAACCACCCAGAGGTGGTCCAATTCCGTGTCGGTTATGGCGATTCGCATGGACCGGGTGATCTGGGGCGCATCGGCGCGTTTGAACTCGACGCCGATGCGTTGACCTCCGACGACCAGAATCAGGTCGAGTTCCGAGCCGCTATGAACGGAGTAGAACCAGGCTTGGTCCGGTTGCTGGGACTGGAGGACTTCTTCGAGTGCGAAGCCCTCCCATGAGGCTCCCAGTTTTGGATTTGTGAGCAGGTCGGTGGTGGATTGGATGCCGCAAAGGCTGTGGTAGATTCCTGAGTCACGGAAATAGATTTTGGGAGTTTTGACGAGCCGTTTCCCGAGATTGGCATGCCAGGGGAGCAGGCGCCGGATCATGTAGGTTTGTTCCAGCGCGTCAAGATAGGCGCGTGCGGTATTGGGCGCGACACCCAATGACGCCGCCATCTCGCTGCCATTCCACAACTGGGCATGGTAATGGGCAAGCATGGTCCAGAACCGCGCCATGAGGGAAGGGGAAAGCCCAAATCCCAAGGCGGCAAGATCCCGTTCAAGAAAGGTCCGGACGAAATTTTTCCGCCAAGTCACGCTGCTTTCATCGTCGGCGGCCAGAAAAGAGCGGGGGAACCCGCCACGTTGCCAGAGCTTATCCTGAGCATCGGCTGGCAATTCTCCCAGATCAAATCCGCGCATTTCAATGATTTCGATGCGGCCTGCCAATGACTCGGATGCCTGGCGGGAGAGTTCCGGCGAGGCGCTGCCCAGAATGAGGAAGGTTGCCGGTTGCCCCTCGCGGTCCGCAAGAACACGCAGTATGGGGAATAGCCGGGGTTGTCGCTGGGCTTCATCAATAACCACCAGACCGCGGAGCGCTTGCAGGGCTGTCATCGGGTTCTCCATGAGTTGACCGATGATCGGGTCCTCCAGATCGAAATACTGGGGATGGTCAGAAGCAATAAGCTGCCTTGCCAGAGTGGTTTTTCCGCATTGGCGCGGACCAAGAATCGCCACCACTGGATTTCTCTCAATGGCCTTCTTAACGCGGGAAAGATAGTTTGCCCTCGTAATCATGGTTGAAATATTGCATTGCCACTGCCAAATATCAAGTATTATATCTCAAAGAGGCCAGAATGCGTGCTGTGGCGGGGCCCTCAACCGCCCGCATGAAGTAGGCTTTCTGCCCCTGCTGCGCTGCCTTGTTGATTGAATCAGCATACAACCTGACTCCGTCATTGCATAAAGCCTACTTCGTGTCATCACAACCAAGGAATGTCCACCTGCAACCATCGTGCCGACAATATGTTTCGCATTGACGCCGGAATTTCGGCCCCATACCCTTACCCCCAGATCAATCATATTCTAGACAATCTGAAGTAAGCTCAATAACACTGTTAGGATCGAAGATGAGAGAATATGATCAACTTGCTGGATCTGGATGGTACGCATCCCACAGAAACCCCCAAATAGGAATCGAAGACGTGTCCCGCTTGGTTGCGTCGCTGCCACATGGGGCGACCATTCTGGACTTGGGGTGCGGAGACGGTATTCCGATTTCACGGTTCCTGATCGAACGTGGATTTAGCCTTTATGGAATCGACAGTTCTTCCAAGATGATCGAGCAATTCGCCCGCAATCTACCCGGTGTACCGAGCGAGTGCTCCGACCTGCTGCAGTCCGGTCTATTCGGCAGGGACTTCGATGCGATCATTGCCTACGGCCTTATGTTCCATCTCCCGCCGACCAAACAGGCGGCGGTGATCGCTAAAGTCTCAGATCATCTTATGGAAGGTGGCAAGTTCCTCTTCAATTCGTCTAGCGAGCAAGGTGAAACCGTAAGCAAGATGAATGCAGTCGAGGTGGCCCATTGGTCCATGAGCGCTGCCCAATATGCTCAGGCACTTCATAAAC
>JBAXWO010000420.1:0-3105 GCA_037128375.1 bacterium | reverse complement strand
ATGATTATGATCGGAAGCATCGCTTAACTTAGCGCCATTCGGGACGGGCCTTCCCTCGGCCGTACTCGTCGGCCGGAGTTGCGCTTCCGGTCTACGAGTACGGTTGACGATTACGGGCGACGATTACGGTTGACGATTGTATTCATTCTCCCTCGTCGCCCGTAATCGTCGCCCGTAATCGTCCACCGATCTCCCATCGTTGTCGCAATCCTTGTCCTAATCGTTGTCGTTCTCCTCACCCACACCCACACACTCACCCACACACCCACAACGCACCCACACACTCACCCACACACCCACACACCCCGGTTATTGCAATCCTATTTGCACCGTGCTATCATCCGCGCCATGAAAGCTCATGTACGGGCCGGTTCCCAAAAGGGAGCGGCCACGCCGGCCGGGACGCCGCTCCCGGTCAACGGGAAATCCCGGGCAACGCCACGCGCGAAAGGGTGGCGCGTGGTTCTGATGCTGCTGCCGGGATTGCTTGTTCTGGGATTGGCCGAGGGAGGGCTGCGGCTGGCGGGCGTGGGTTATCCGACCGCGTTCTTCATCGCCCGGAATGGCGACACGCTGGAAACCAACGAGCGTTTTGCGTGGCGGTTTATGCCGCAGGAACTGGCCCGCGATCCGCTGGCGTTTCGAATGGCCAGGCGGAAACCCGCGAACACGGTCCGGATCTTCATCCTGGGCGAGTCGGCCGCGCAGGGATTTCCGGATGCGGCGTTCGGGTTTGGGCGAATCCTCGAGCTCATGCTGCGGGCGCGGCACCCGGAACGTCGCTTTGAAGTGATCAACGCGGCGATGACGGCGGTGAATTCGCACGCGGTGAGGGAGATCGCCCTCGAGTGCCTGCGCTACGAGCCGGACCTGTTTCTGGTCTATTGCGGCAATAACGAAGTGGTCGGCCCGTTCGGTCCGGGCACCGTGTTCCAGTCCGGGATGCCCCCGATGGGGTTCATCCGGCTGCAGCTCGGGTTGTCGCGGCTGCGCATCGGCCAGGAGCTGAAGCGGGTCGCGGCGCGGCTGTCGCCGGGACGGGACGCGACGAAGCAATGGCAGGGCATGGAGACGTTTCTGCAGCAGCGGGTGGCCGGCGACGATCCGCGGCTGGAAAAGGTCTATGCCAATTTCCGGGAGAACCTGCAGGACATCGCGCGGGCCGCCGGGCGACGCGCTGTGCCCATGGTCCTCTGCACGGTGCCGGTGAACCTGGAGGCCTGCGCGCCGTTCGCGTCCGAGCACCGCAGTGGATTGACGGGGGCGGACGAGCGGCGCTGGATCGAAGCCTACGCGCGCGGGACGAACGCGGAAGCGCGCGCCGAGTGGGCGGAAGCGGAGAAGCAGTATGCGGCGGCGGCGGCGCTGGATCCGGGGTTTGCGGAGGTGGATTTCCGCCGCGCGCGCTGCCTGGCCGCCCTGGACCGGGGAATCGAGAGCCGACAGGCCTATTCCGATGCGCGCGATCATGACACGCTGCGATTTCGCGCCGACGCGCGGATCAATGCCCTGCTGCGCGACCTGGCGCAAGGCAGCGGCCCGCAGGTCCGGTTGTATGACGCCGCAGAGGATTTCGCGGGCCCTGGCGACGCGTTCTTCCTGGAACACGTGCATCCGACATTCTCCGGAAATTACCGGCTGGCCCGCGGTTTCCTGCCGCAGGTGGAAGCGGCCCTGGCGCACGGGGAAGAGACCGCCAGTCGGCAGGAACCCGCGTTGACGGAAGAAGCGTGCGCCCGCCGCATGGCCTACACGCCCTGGAGCCGATGGAAGAGCGAGAAAGCCATCCTGACGATCATGCAGCGGCCGCCTTTCACGCTGCAATTCGATTGGCAGACGACGTTTCCGCAACGAAAGGCCCGGTTCCGGGAGCGGGAAGCGGTCGCGATAACTCCTGAGGAGAAGAGACGGAGCATCACGGCTTACGGGCAGGCGCTGACGGAACAGCCTGCCGGCATCGGGCTGCGGGAGAATCTGGTTGACCTGCTGAGCCAGAGCGGAGCCTACGGGCCGGCGTTGCACGAAGCGCAGAACCTGCTGTCGGAACGGCCCGGGAATTCCAGAGCCCGTCTGCGGGTCGGCGACGTTCTGCTTTGCGCGGGCAGATTCGGCGAGGCCATACCGGTATTCCGGGAAGTGCTTCGAACGCGCCCGGAAATGCCGGAGGCGTACACCTCTCTGGTGGGCGCGCTCATCGGGCAGGGGCTGGAGGAGGAAGCCCTGGTGACGTATCGTGCGGCGATGGCCAGGGGGTGCGACACGGCCGCGTTGCACAGCAACGTGGCGGCGGTTCTTATGAAAAGAGGGGATCTGGCGGAAAACCCCGCAAGGGACGGGCCTTGCCTCAGCCTCACAAGCAAGCGGGCAACCCATTCACCCGCTATGTCCAGGCCCGGCGCATTCAGGAGGCCAAGCACCTGCTGGCGGACCCCGGCACGAGCATCACGGAGATTTGCTTCGCCTGCGGCTTCAACAGCCTCAACCACTTCAACCGCATCTTCCATCAGGCCGAAGGGTTCAGTCCGAGCCAATTCCGAGCCAAAGAGAAGGGGACGGAGAAGGGGACGGGGACGGGGGCGAACGAGAGAGAACGAGGGAAGGCCCGGCGCTAGTCGGACTCCAACGTCCAACGACCAACGAACGTTTCCTGATTTCCTGATTTCAAATTATGAAATCCCAGCGCCAATCCCGAAAGCGTTAATCCGACTCAGCCGCGCAATTCGTTTTAATTGGAAATCAGAAAATCAGGAAAGAGAAAAGATGGAAGCCCCGTCCTTAGCGGACACTGCGGACAGGAAGGGACACTGATCGGGACAACACATCGACCGTAATCGAATGCAATCGACCGCGGTCGAAGATCTGAGGCTCTTGCAAAACCCCTCCGGGGTGTTTGCAAGAGAGAAGTCAGAATACAGGAGTCAGAATAATAGAACACGTTGCCCGTGAGAGTGTTACAATTCTGAATACTGAATTCTGACTTCTGAATACTGCGCTCGCAGAACCGACGAAGGAGGTTTTGCAAGCGCCTCATCTATTGCTGGACACTCTCTCTCTACTCCTTTGGGGCGCTGCGTACGGCGCGCATCTTGTACGACATCAGCCGCC
>JBAXWO010000042.1:0-11214 GCA_037128375.1 bacterium | reverse complement strand
GATGCGGGTTAGTGTGAGGGAGTCGCGCGGGGGCGTGGTCATGGCGCCTCCTGGCCCGGCGGTGCGGCGGGCGGCCGGGTTGAATCGGGCGCTGTGCCCAGCAAACGCAGGCTCTCTTCATCAACCACCTGGAGATTTGCCAGACGCTGATAGGCACCTTTGTCGTTGAGGAGCATCTGGTGCGTTCCGGCCTGGACGATCCGGCCCCGGTCGAGCACCAGGATCCAGTCGGCCCGCCGCAACGTGCTGAGCCGGTGTGCGATCACGAAGGTGGTGCGGCCCCGCATGGCGTTCTCCATGGCCTCCATGATCTCGTGTTCAGTCTGGGGATCGATGGCGGCGGTGGGATCGTCGAGGATCAGGATGGCGGGATTCATGAGGATCGCCCGCGCGATGGCCAGGCGCTGGCGTTGACCGCCGGACAAGTCGGATCCGCCTTCCCCCAGGACGGTATCGTACCCTTTGCTGAGCTGCATAATAAACGTGTGGGCCTGGGCAATCTGCGCCGCCCGTTCTATGGCCGAACGGGAGGCGGTGGGATCTCCGAAGGCGATGTTGGCGGCAACGGTGTTGCTGAAGAGGAAACTCTCCTGAAAGACAATGCCTACGTTATGGCGGAGGTCGTTCAAATCAAGCTGGCGCGTATCGACCCCGTCCACCAGGACGCGCCCCTGAAGCGGGTCATAGAAACGCGGGATCAGGCTCAGGAGCGTGCTCTTGCCCGAGCCGGTTGCGCCGACGATCGCCACGCACTGCCCGGGTTTGGCTTCAAAGGAGATGTCGCGCAGTACCGGGGTTTCAGGCTCGTATCCGAACGACACATGGTCGAAGGTCACCGCACCCAGGGCGCGCGGCAGGGGGGTGGCGCCCGCCGGGCTGGCGATTTCGACGGGGGCATCGAGAACTTCGAACACCCGGCGGGCGGAGGCGAGGCTTTCCTGCGCGCTGCTGGCGATGTTCGAGATGGCGGCCACCTGTCCGGAGAATTGCTGAAGCAGGCCCGCAAACACCACCAGCCCGGCGCCCAGGGGAAGCTCGCCATGAATGACCAGATAGCCGCCGTAACCCAGGAGAATGACCAGGTTCACCTGGGTCATGAAACCGATGGCAGGCGTAAACTGGCTGACCTGCCTGATGAGCCATTGTTTCTGGTCACGAACCTCGCGGTTGGCTTTGGTGAAACGCGCGGTGATTTCGGGTTCGCGCGCGAACCCTTTGACCACCTGGATGCCCTGGATGGTCTCGGAAAGGGCGAGGATCATGTCGTCCACGAGTTCCCGGTTGCGGCGGAAGGCGGGGCGGACCCGCCGTGTGAACAGGCTGGTCAACAGCCACAGCAAGGGTACGGTGCTGAGGCAGTACAGCGTCAGCAGGGGATGAATACTGATCATATAGAGCAGATAGAACGCCAGCGAGAGAACCATGATGATCCCCTGCATCAGCACGCCATCGATGAAGAGCCGTGTGGATTGCACGTCGCCCGTCACGCGATTGATGATGGAACCGCTGGCGTTTTCATCGAAGAACCGGAAACTGAGACGTTGCAGCTTGTTGTACACCTCGGACCGAAGATTGACGACGATCCGGCCCTGGAGGAGCTTGGCGAGTTCAATGGAATAGCCCGCGTTCAAGGCGGCGCGGATGAGAGCCAGGGTGAAGAGCGCGGTCGCAATGGCAAGCACCACGCTCATGGGGGCCCAGTCCGTAGGTGGCATCAGGCCCAAGGGCCAGCGCGGAGGCGGCGCGCCGGGCTGGATATGGTGGCGGATATAATCGATGCCGAGTCCGGTCAGACCCAGCCCGCTCAGTCCGAGAATAAGGAGCGCGATCTGCAGCACCAGCACTTTGATGCATCCCGCCCGGAAGCGCCAGGTCAGGTGTAGCAGGCGCTTGATCAGCGCCCCGGTCGGGAGGTTGGCCGTGTTGTCTCGCTTAGGCGTCGCCATGCTCACCCGTCATTCCGTTGCAGGGCGGCCTGCAGGCGTGGCCTCACCCACTCGAACTCGCGGACGATGCTGGCGGCCGCGCCACCCGCTTGAAGGGCAGGGGGTAACACATGAAAGGTGTAGGTCTCGATTTCGAGGTGGGAAACGGGCAGCCGCACGAGGTGTTCCCAGAAATCGTTGTCGAGCGATCTCGCCGTAGAGTGCAGTTCCCCGTAGTTCTCGAAATAGAGGGGCACGTGGAAGTGCACCCGCCACAGGGCGCTCGCGGTCGCGTCGGGAGAAGACAGGGCCGCGGGCAGGTCCGGGAACCCGGACAGCGTGCGGTCGGTGGTGTCCAGCGCCTTGACCTGGTGCAGGTAGACGGGGTCGGAAAAATCGGCCAGCTGGCGCCGGGCGATCCCGGTGGGATGGGTTTCGAGGGCCGAGCTCAACTGGATCTTGGAAAGGCGGATGCCGTGTCGGTGCAGCCGGTTGAGGCTGGCGGCAAGCGGCTCGAATTGCAAGGCCAGGTGACAGGTGTCGAAACAGATGCCGAGATGCCGCCGTATCAGGCCCTCCGCCTCAGGGCGGGAGCACCCCAATTGCGCCATCAGGCGGGCGGCACCTTCCGTTGCCAGCGGCCCCTCGAAGAACCGGATGACCTCGTCCGTGGTTTCCAAGGTGCAGTCCGGTTCGGGTTCGAGACCGACGTGAATCTCCTTTCCCGATCGTTCATGCAGGCGGTGCAATTCGGCGACGGTGTCGGCCAGGTTGATGAGGATTTGCCCCATTCTTTCGGGGGAAGCCGGCCAAAGTTTGTAGGAGAGGGGGAGGGTGCTGATGCTGCCGTCGGCGCCTTCCGGAAGCAGTGAGGTGAGGACGCGGGCCAGTTGAAGGGTATAGTCCCGCCGTTCGGGGGTGCTCCAGTCCGGACGGTACACGTTGTCCTTGACGGCCCTGCCGTGAAAAGCGCCATAGGGAAAGCCATTGATGGTAAAGGCGTAAAGCCCGTTGTCCGCCAGAAAAGCCCGGAAGTCATGCAGTTGGGTGGGATCCCCGAGGGTCTCCACCGCCGCCTGCGACAGGCGCAGGCCGAGGCCGAACGGGCGGTCGGCGGAGACGCGGTCCCGGACCGCCAACGCGGCGGTGCGGATGGCCGCCAGGTTTTCGGCCCACGTTTCACCCGGATGGACGTTCAGGCAATAGGTGAGGTGAAGGGGCGGTTGATTACGAATGTGCATCACTGTCATCCTGTTGGCAACGTTTCATGATCACCATAACCGCATTTGCTGATGTCTTGGAAGCGTTTGCGGAAGTGTGACTATTGACATTTTGCCTCCTCAGCAGAATCTGTGGGCAATAAGGGCCTTCCGACGCGATGTAACCTCTTGTTTTGTAAGGCGTTGTATTGGCCAAACCTCTGATGACGAGTGATCGCCGTTGACGAGTGATCGCCGTTCGGGACGACAGTGCCGCCACACCCAGGGAACGGAAAAAAGACTCACCACGGAGACACGGAAGCACGGAGTAAATATCACGGAGCAGACAAGGCCCAAGAAGGAGATTCACGCAAATCTGAGAGGGGTGGCTGCCCCGTTCGATCCCCGTCGAGAACCCAGCGACGTCCGCCCCTCTCAGATTTGCGTGAATGACTTGTCCGGGGAGGCAGAGCAGGAGATTCATCATAGCACCCTCCTCTTGATGCCCTGCTTGAGACTGGGGACATTGAAGTTGATCAGCAACCCGACCCGGCACCCGGGTCCCCAGTGTTTGTGGACTTCGATCGCGCCGCCGATAATCTGTTCGGTTAAGTCACTCTCGATCATGGTTTCTCTTCCTTCACTCGGCGGTGTTGCGTGAATTCGCCTCCGCTTGCGGGCTAAGTTCCCGTGCTGTTGCCGCAGGATTCACCACCCGCTCCGCTGGAGAAAGAGGAGCCGCAGAGGAGTTGACACGGAGAAAACCTCATCTTCCCCTGCCTCTTCCTCACTCCCGCGAAGACGTTGAACGAATTTCTCATAGGGCCTGAGCCTTGATATGACCCTGACCAGTTTCCATAGAGTTCCTGCCCTATGAGAAATTCGTTCAACACTTGGGTTTCGAGGTGCAGGCAGAGCCATTCTACGTGCGGATTCTTCTCCATGCCTCGGTGTCTCCAGCGCAAGCGGGTGGTGAATCTTCTCTTGAATGCGGACCGACAATAGGTTGGGGCAACTTGAGTCAATCAGCCAGGCAGGAAGTTTTTTCGCTCCGAATCCTTGCCACAATTCGATTGAGTCAAGTCGTAAGGAACTAATCGTAATCTTAATCATAATCCTCTCTGGGGTAGGGGATTACGATTAATATTACGATTATGATTACTGGGGTATCCATTTCGCTGGCGCACCCCCTGCATCTTGTGGTTGCACAGCACGCATTTATCATCAATCAGAAGAAAGAGAAGATTCACCACCCGCTCCGCTGGAGGCACCGAGGCACGGAGAAGACCTGTCTTCACCAAAGCAACGGAGGGCAAGAAATGCAAATGTGGCGTGAATTTCGCCCCCATGAGTACATGTGGCCAAAATTCACGCCACGGTTCTCCGAAGGAATACATGGAGAGGGAGGAGGTATTCATTGAAACAACTCTTTATTCTCTTGGAATTACTCCAGAACGGGTTGCGGGGATTTCAGATGCGGTACTCCGCAGCTCAAATACCCGCAACATTCGGCTTTCTTCTCGGTGTTTCCGTGTCTCCAGCGCAGCGGGTGGTGAATCCCTTCGCACAATAGGTTGTGGTTACGCCAGTCAAATGGATACCCCAGTATGATTATTATGGGAGGCTTCTGAATGTGCATAGGCTTTCAGGAAGGCGACG
Organism: bacterium; assembly: GCA_037128375.1. GTDB lineage: Bacteria > Verrucomicrobiota > Kiritimatiellia > CAIKKV01 > CAITUY01 > CAMBRF01. The sequence goes on along the minus strand of JBAXWO010000042.1, from coordinate 6,431 downwards.
CCTTCCGTCAGGGTGCGATGATCCAGTGAATGCACTTCGACCCGCCTGCCGACGGGGGCGGGCAGGGTGACCGTCAGGGCTCCGCCCAGGTGTTCCCGGAAAGTTTCCAGCCCCCGCAGGACAGCCAGCGAACCATCGGATGCCCGGCGGCCCAGCAAGGGATGCCAGATGGGCAGGCCCGCTTCACGCAGCCCGGTCAAGAGGGCGCCGAGTTCCTTCCTGGGGAGCAGGCCTTTTGCCGCCGCATAGAAGGAGTCGAGTGCGAGTCCGATGGCCACGGCTTCGCCGTGCCGCAGGGTGTAGCCGGACATCACCTCCAGCTGGTGGGCCGACCAATGGCCGAAATCCAGCGGGCGCGCGCTGCCGGTTTCGAAGGGATCGCCCCCCCGCCGGATGTGATCGAGATGGAGCCGGGCGCAGGTGATGACGAGTTTCTCCATGGCCGCGCGATCGCGCCGCCGCAGCGCCGCCGCCTGGGCGCAGAGGGACCGGAAGAAACGCCGGTCCTTGATCATCGCCACCTTGAACGCCTCGGCAATGCCGGCGACCCAGTCCCGCTGAGGAAGGACGTCGAGGAAATCGAAATCATTCAGGACGGCGAAGGGTGGGGCAAAGGTGCCCAGGAAGTTTTTGGCGCCCAGGTAATCGATGCCGGTTTTCACGCCCACTCCCACGTCGTTTTGCGCCACGACGGTCGTCGGTACCCGCACGACACGCAGGCCCCGGTGGACCAGTGACGCCGCCAGGCCCATGACGTCCAGCAGGCTGCCGCCGCCGATCACCATCACCACGCTGTGCCGGCAGAGTTTCCGCTTGGCCATCCAGCCGATCGCTCGCGTCATGGTGTTCAAATCGGTTTTCGACGATTCCCCCCCCTTGACCGTTTCGATGCGGCCCGCCAGCTCAAGCGTGGCGGCATGCGCCTTGAAGTAGCGGGTGATGCGGGCTGGAAGTGCGGGATCGACCTTGGCCACGCCGGCATCCAGGCAGACCAGGACACGGTGCCTGCGTTTTTCGGCAAGACGGTCCACGGTGTCGCGCAGCAACTCGTTGCCGGGGTCGAAAATTCCCCGCGTGAAGGCCACGGGATAATCGTAGGGTACCGCCAGTTTCTGATGCGTCAGGATGACAGGGGGACGGTTCATGACGGGGACTCCAGGAGCAGGCTGACCGAGCGGGCGAGATCCAGAAGGGTGGACGGAACGGTCGGGAGCGGGCAGGTGGAGGCCCAGGCGGCGAGCCGGTCGGAGCCGGGGCGTCCATGCGAACCGTGAATGCGCGACGGATCCTGGCTGACGGAAACCGGGGGCCAGCCGAAGAACAATTCGCAGGGGTCGTACCCCGGCTTGTTGTGGATGTCCACATGCCCTGCGTAATCCGGCGCCTCGCTCCGTTGGCTCCACCAGGGATAGGCGAACCAGTAACCCGGTTTGGCGACGAGCAGGAGTTCGCCGCCGCGCGGGTTCCGGATTCCTGCGGATTCCTGCGCCGTCGAATCCATGATGGCGCCAATTCCCCCGATGCCGGTCAAGGCGTTCTTGATGGCGGCGGGGTCGATTCCGGGCTTGATGTGGACGTGCGCGATCTCGTGATCCACCAGGGCAAAAGCGAGGCTGGCAGGAAAGTCGGCGTAGTGCCTGCCGGCCACCTGGCGTGTCTGGAAGAGGCCCTGCTCCCGGAGAACCCTGTTGGGAAAGAGGGCCTGGTTGACCGGACCGATCGCGTAGTCGCCGAACACGAGCAGGTCGTAACCGTTCTGTCCGGCGGCGGCGTGCAGCCGGTTGAGTTGCGCGATCAGGGCCGTCAGGGCCTTCAGGCTGCGCGGATGATCGGGGCCGTGGCGCTGGAGGTCGTAGTCCAGTGCGGGCAGGTAGGTGAGGCAGAGGTCGGGTGCCTGACGGGAGTCGGCGAGCAGGGCCGCCGTCGCACGGGCGATCCAGTCCGAGGCCCGGGGCGAGGCGAGGGGACCCCAGTAGTCGTGCAGGCGGAAGGCGCGGCCGACGCGGCGACGGAGGTCGTCGTAGAGTCCCGCGGGCTTGCTGTAGAGGCTGTCCACCATGCCGCCGCCATGTTTATGGATGGGGGCGGGGGAGAGGAGGATATCCACGTCCTCGCCCAGTGACTGCTGCCAGAACAGCAGGGCGACGCGTTTGCCCCGGCGGCGGAAGGATTCCCAAATCCGGGGACCGGCGACCAGCGTGGCGGATTGTTCCCAGAAGAGCGGCCGGTTCAGGTCGCGGTGAAACAGGCCGTTGGCGGTCATGCCGTGGCTGGACACCGGGGCGGCGGTACGGAACCCGGCCTGTGCCGTGCAGGTCAGGGCGGGGAACACGCTCTAGAGCGGGCGGAAGGTCAGGCCCTGCCAGGCGGCGCCGTGGTGGCGGCATAGAAAGTCGTGTCCCAATCCGGCCACCTGAACGATGAGGAGTTTCTTGGCCATACTCAACTTCCGTAGAACCATTTTCCAAGCCAGCCGGCAACGGGGAAAGCGGCAAGCAGGGCGAGGGCGCCTAGTTCCCCGAGCGGGCCGGTCGTGGCGCACAGGGCCGCCTGAATGAGGATCAGCCCGCGGATCAAGCCGCCCACGGCGCGTTGAACCCTCGCCGGAGCGGGCTGCCCAACCAGTTGCCCGTTCCAGACGCCGACCCAGACAACGGCCATCGCGGAAAGTCCGAGAGCCAAGCCGTTGGGGCCCGGAATGAGGGAGGGAACCCCGTTCTCCCATCGCAGGAGAGACAGGCTTGCCAGACCCGCCAGGATCAGCGTCGGGGAAAGCCAGATGGCCCAGAGGGGCGTGCGTTGGACGCGGGTCTCGTTTCGGGCGATGGCGGTCACCAAGGCGATGTAGGCGGCGATCAGGCCGGCGGCCAGCCAGGGGGCGTCGGTTACGCGGCTGGCCGGACAGGCGGCGGCGCCCAGCAGGAGGCTCAGTCCGCGGCAGGCGCCCATGAGGATCGGGCCGGCGACCGGTACGCGCTTGACGCCGAGATTATAGGCCCAGACCGCCGCGGCGAGCAGCAGGGCAACCTGCAGTGGCCCCCGGCCGGCTTCCGTGGCGAAGGTGATGCCGGCCATGGTCAGGAGCAACGCGGCGAACAGGACGCTTCCGGATCGTACGTTCCCCGAGGGAATCGGGCGGGTGGGCCGGTCACGGCGATCCTCTTCGCGATCGAAGAAGTCATTAGCCAGCAATCCGCTGGAATACAGGGCCAGGCTTGCGAGGAGGCACTGGAAGACGGGCGTCCATGCCAGGGCGCTCCGGGAGGCGGCTGCCGCTAGAAACGCACCCGCCAGGGGGTCGCCGGGAACCGTCAGGAGGTTGGGCACGCGCAGCAGCGTGAGCCAGGTCTTGAGGGAACGTCCCGGGGACGAATTCGGCGCTGCATGGTTTGTTTCACTGCACATCGACTGACACATCTCCTGCCTGCGAGCCCGTTGGATCGGGTTTCTCCGGTGCTTTTTCGAACGTCGGAAGATAGCGATAATACACTTCCAGCATCAAGGCGCAAAGCGTTGTCGTATAAACATGGGAGCCCTGGTCGTAATCGCCGTTTTCCCAGTGTCCATCCGTGTGCTGGTTTTTCAGGAGGGCTCTCACCATTTGGAGGTTCCACTCTTGCCAGGCCGCTCTATTCTCCTGCTGGAACTTTGCCTGGGTGACGTAGTAGTACCCATAGACGCCTGGTTTGGTTCCCGGAAGCCAGTCGAAGGTGACGTCCCGCAGGGCCTTGAGTCCCAGGCGGGCCTGGGCGGCATGGGGTTTTCCCAGGATTTGCAGGCCCAGTGTTCCCACGCCGGTCATGGTCCATTTGGCGCCGCTGGCGGAGGGGATGCCGTTCTTACCCTCATAGACGAAGCCGCTGCCGTCGCGGGCAAAGGCCTCCCTCTGGAGAAACAGCACCGACTTGGCGAGGGCGGCGTCGAGCGACGGCTGTGCGGGATCGGCGAGGGCGGCCGCCTTGAGGGCCTGGATCTGCCAGCCGGAGACCGAGGTGTCGAAACGGGCGCCCTTGCTGTACTGGTAGTCGAATCCGCCTGCATCCTGTTGTCCTTGAATGATCACCTGGACCGCTTTTTCCATGGAGGCGCGCAATTCCCCGATCCGGGTGAGGGTACAGGCTTCGGCCATGGCATAGGTGGCGATGGCGTGGGCATACACGTTTTGGGCGTAGGCGCCGCGGGCATCCTGGGTGGCGAGCAGGTACTTGAGGCCCTTGGTGACGGTCTCGCTGTACCGGCCCGTGCCCGGGGTCTCCCCGTGAGCCAGGTAGGCTAGAAGCGCCAGGCCCGTCATGGCGACGGGGTCCTGTCCGGCCCAGGACCCATTTTCGAGTTGATGGTCGTGGAGCCACTTCAGGGCGCCGGCGACACCCTTTTCAGTACGTTCCGATTCTGGCGTTTCCTTGAGGATTCTTTCCCGTTCGCCATCGGTGCGCCCAATAAATCCCGGGGGCAGGCCGGTAGGGGCCAGGGGGCGCAGGGGAACTAAAGGAGCGTTCGGGGCGGTGCTGACCGGAGGCAGGGGTGGCAGAGGTGGGGTGGCAGGAGGTTCGGGATCCCTGGAGGGTGTGGGAGAAAAGGTAATGGTGGGGGGCTCCTTTTCCGGGGTCGGGGCAGGAGGTATAGGGGTGGGATCCAGGACCGGCGGAGCCTTGCTGGGGGCGAGATCGATCTGCGTCACGGTATACTCCTCGGGCTCGGGACGCATGATCTTCGGGACCCAGACAAACATGAGCAGCAGAACGACGATTGTGCTGACCGCGACGGAGAAGGTGGGTGGGCCGAACAGCCGCAGCAGGGCAAAGCGCGCGTAGCGGTTGAGATTCGATCCCCGGGGGGCCCGCAGTCCCTTGCGGATTGCCCGAAAGCGTTCCTGGAGGGTCTGGTCGTGGAGAATATCCGAGAAACGGGCCGGTTCATGCCCCTTCTCGACAATATCCATGACCATCATGGCAATGTGTTGGGATTCGGTGAAGTCGATCTTGCTTGTTTGCGCGTGAAGGCGGATGTGCTGGCGGGCCTGCTCCTCAAACAGGCGGCGGCGCTCCGGGTTGGAGGACAGTTCCGACCCGAAGGCGGCACGCATCTCCGGCGTGAGGGTGCCGTCAAAATACTCTTCCAGAGCGAGGATGAAGTCCTGGTCGTTCATGGGGTTACCTCCTTCATCATGCATTTTCTCAATAAGTCGCGGATTCGGAACAGCGCCACGGCGGTCCACGTTTCGGTCCGGTTGGTCAGCTTGGCGATGGCTTTGACGGAGAGGCCGTCGAAATAGCGTTGTTGGACGAGCCGGTGCGAGATCTCCGGCAGTTCCTTCAGGCAGCCGCGCAGTTTTTCGGCGTACTCCTCCTCGCGGTCCATGCCCTTCGTCGACTCCACTGCGGAACGGAGCATGATCCGTTCGATCAGGTCGCCGTCGGAGGTGACGTCGCGCGAGCGGGCATGTAATTCCTTCAGCAGGAGGTTGCGGGCCATCCCCTTGGCCCAGGGGATAAAGGTGCCGCGCCGCTCGTATTTCGCGATATTCTCGTAGAGCGTGATGAAAGTGGTCTGGAGCACTTCCTCGACCATCGTGATGGAGCTGGCGTGGGCGGAGAGGAAGATCCGGAGTTCCCGGCGAATGGCAAAGACCACCTCGGCGAACGCCTCCCGATCGCCGTTCTGCACGCGCAGCACGATCTGGTCGAGTTCTTCTGCATTCATGGGGACCCTCCTCTCCTGAACCCTATTACGGCGGAACGGCCGAATATTACGCAGGGGTGCAAGTCTGCTGGACAACCGCAGGAATAGGCAATACTTTTCAGCCATGAGTGACGCCCTTCGCAATATCGTCCTGATTGGAATGCCCGGGGCGGGCAAAAGCACGGTTGGCGTGCTGCTCGCGAAGGTGCTGTCGATGGAATTCATGGATACGGACGTTCGTATCCAGGCGCGCGAACAGCGGCGACTGCAGGAGATCATCGACACGGACGGTTTGCAGGCTTTCCTGCGGATCGAGGCGCGCCACATTCTGGAACTGGCCTGCCGGCATCATGTGATCGCCACGGGCGGCAGCGTGGTTTATGACGAGGCGGCGATGCGGCATCTGGCGGACGGCGGCGTGGTGGTCCATCTGGATCTGCCGTTGGCGGCGCTCAAAGGGCGCCTGACCAACCTGCCGACGCGCGGGGTGGTAATGGCGGCGGGGCAATCCCTCGCGAGCTTATACGAGGAGCGGCAGCCTCTCTACCGGCGCCACGCCCGGATTACCATCCCGGGCGCAGGGCTCACTCACGAGGAAGTGGTGAGTCGGATTTGCGAGGCCCTGGTGACGGCCGCGCCAAACCCGCAGGACGGCCGATTCGATTAATCCCGGCACCCAGGGCAAACGCATCAATAGATTCAGCAATCTGAAGATTTTTGACAGAATTTACTGAGCTGGGGTATCCCTT
>JBAXWO010000419.1:0-3112 GCA_037128375.1 bacterium | reverse complement strand
CGTACTTCTCAGGTCAGGTGGTGCTGCTGGATGTCAAGGGCACCACGGCCACGGTGGCCATTCCTGTGGGCACTCAGTCGCAAGCCAACGCCGTGCGGCGCGGGGAGACGGCTTTCTACAGCGCCGAGCACTGCTTCCAGGGTTGGCTCAGTTGCGCGACGTGTCATCCCGACACGCGGGCGGATGGTCTCAACTGGGACCTGCTGAATGATGGCATGGGCAATCCCAAGAACGCAAAATCCATGGTGTGGGCGCCCCGGACGCCGCCGGCGATGTCCCTGGGAGTGCGTGAAAGCGCCGAAGCAGCCGTGGATAAGGGGTTCCAGTTCATTCAGTTCAGTGTGGCCGGGACACAGACGCTTGCGGATGTGCGCGCCTACATCCAAAACCTGGAACCGGAACGCAGCCCGTACCTGGTGGACGGCACGTTGTCGCCCACGGCGGCGAAAGGCAAGAAGGTGTTCGAGAGCGGCAAGACGAGCTGCGCCCAGTGCCATCCGGGGCCGTTGTTCACGGATATGAAGCTGTATGATGTGGGAACCGCCGGCGCGCTGGATCGGGAACAGAAGCCGTTCGATACGCCTACGCTGATCGAACTCTGGCGCACGGCTCCGTTTCTACATGACGGGACCGCGCCGACGTTGCTGGATATGCTGACCGTGCATAACAAAGGGGACACCCACGGCAAGACCTCGAAGTTGTCGAAAGAAGAGCTGGATGCATTGATTGAGTACTTGCTTTCGCTGTGAGTGAAATTATGGAACGACAGGGCAGAGTTTGCGTCTCTTCGTTGGCGGGGCTGACGTTCGGCAAGTACCACATCACGGCGCATCCGCCGGACGAAGCGCACCCGTTCGCGATGTTCGATGCGCTGGCGGAGTGTGTCCGGGACACGCGCGCGCAGATCGTGGCTCAGTTCGTGTTCGGGGGATCCGAGATCGGTGCGGACCGCATGCGGGACTTGGAGCGCGCGGCGGGGCCCGTGAACTGGCCGGTCACGTGGATCCATGCGGACGACCATTCGGGAATAGAAATGACCGGCACGCAGGCCTACGCCGTGGCGGACACGCCGATCCGGAGCGTGATCCTCGACGGCCGCGTCGTGGGCAGTTGCTTTGCCGATGAATACGCGGAGTACTGCCTGCTGGGCGACCTCCTGCCCATGGATACAGCCGCTTCCCGCGAGGTGCAGACGCGGAGTGTCTTCGAACAATGCGAAGCGGCGTTGCGAACCGTCGGCATGGATTTTTCACACGTGATGCGCACCTGGCTCTATTTGGATGGGCTGCTCGATTGGTACGACGAGTTCAATGCCGTGCGTACGCGGTTCTTCGAGGAGCGGGGCGTCTTCAACGGCCTGCTGCCCGCCAGCACGGGTATTGGCATTGCCAATCGCCATGGCTCGGCCCTGGTGATGGACGCCATGGCGATCAGGCCCAAGGACCCGCGCGTGCTCATTCAAACCGTGGCATCACCCTTGCAGTGTCCCGCCACCCACTATCGCAGTTCCTTCAGTCGGGCCGTGGAAATCGTGGTGCCCGGACATCGCCAGCTTCATATTTCCGGAACGGCGAGCATCGCGCCAGACGGCGCGTCCGTCCACCAGGGAGACATCCGGGGGCAGATCGCGAAGACCATGGAGGTGGTGGCGACGATTCTGAAGTCGCGGGGCATGGATTGGTCGAACACGACCCGCGGCATCGCCTACTGCAAACGGCTGGAAGACGCGGCGACGGTGCAGCGGTGCATGCGGGAGTACACGGCGGGAAGCTTGTCCATTGCGCTGGCGCATGCGGATATCTGCCGCCCGGAACTGCTTTTCGAGTTGGAATTGGACGCCTCCGCGGAAACGTTCAGACCGCGCACTTGAGAACGTTCCACACACCGGTGCGCTCGAATCATGGGCTCAGCACCGCCGCCACATGGGCAATGAAGGCATCGATGGTTCCCTCATCGTGGGCGACCGACAGAAAGGCGGTTTCGAACTGAGACGGCGGCAGGTAAACACCACGCCGCAGCATGCCATGAAAGAAAGCCGCGTACGCCTTCGTGTCACACGTTTTGGCATCCGCCAGGCAACGCACGGGAGCATCGCGGAAGAAGACGGTAAACATGCCGCCCCGTCGGGATACGCAGAGCGGCGCGTTTCGCTTCGCCGTCACATCGCGCAATCCGGTCTCCAGTCGCGCGCCGAGCCGGTCCAGTTGCGGGTACGGAAAATCGCGCTTCAGAATCTCCAGCGTCGTCCGGCCGGCGGCGACGGCCACCGGGTTTCCAGACAACGTGCCGGCCTGATAGACTCTGCCCGATGGCGCCAAGGCGTCCATCACATCGGCCCGCCCGCCAACCGCGCCAATCGGCATGCCGCCGCCGATGATCTTCCCCAACGTCGTCAGGTCCGGGCGCACGCCGCAGAGCTCTCCGTAGGTTGTCGGCCCCAGACGAAAAGCGGAAATCACCTCGTCAAAGATCAGCAAGGCGCCGCAACCATCCGCCGCCGCCCGAAGACCTTCGAGAAAACCCGGTTCCGGTGAAACCAACCCCATGTTTCCGGCCAGCGGCTCGACAATGATTCCAGCCAGGTCGCGGCCATGCTTCTCCACGATTGCCGCAACAGCCTCCAGATCGTTGTAAGGCGCCACGAACACATCATCCGCAATGCCGTCGGGCACGCCGGCAGAGGTCTGGATTCCATGTGTCAAGAGCCCGCTGCCGGCCGCCACCAGCATGGCGTCCGAATGCCCATGGTAGCAGCCCTCGAATTTCAGCAAGCCGTTCCGTCCCGTCACGCCCCGCGCCAGGCGCAAGGCGGTCATCACGGCCTCGGTCCCCGAACTGACCAGGCGGATCTTCTCGATTGAGGGGACCCTCTCGCAAATCAGTTCGGCCAATTCCACTTCCGCCGCCGTATGAATACCAAAGGTCATCCCGTTCTCCACGGCAGCCTTCACGGCGGCTACCACCTCGGGATGTGCGTGGCCGAGAATCAGCGGGCCCCACGAACCGCAGTAGTCCACGAATGTGTCGCCGTCAACGGTCCGGATACGACATCCCCTGCCGGAGGCGACCACCACCGGTGTGCCGCCGACTGACGCGAAAGACCGCACCGGAC
>JBAXWO010000418.1:0-3135 GCA_037128375.1 bacterium | reverse complement strand
GAAGCCGCCGTGGGGGCCGTGCCGAGCCATATCGGGCCGTCCATGGAAATGCTGGGGCGGTTGAACCTACGCCTCCGGCGGCAGACTTATAACGCCTTGCTGTTCCGAAGCCCTGACGAGAACGAATCGTTCGAGAAGGCGATAAAGCGGTGCAAAGGGCAGCCCGAGAGTACGCGACGCACCCAGGCGCTTGTCGGCGCCATGCGCCTGATCGACGACTGTTGGGAGTATGACGCCGTGGATGCCGGACTCAAGGGCGAGTTCTGCGCCATCCAGACCCCCAAGACGCAGGGCCGCAAGGGGTTGCTGAATGCCGATGGACTGAGGCTGCACCCCGACGGACGACTCGTGCTGGCGTATGTCCGAAATGCCGAGGAATTGCGCGCGCTTTGCCTCGCGGCAAGCACCCAGGCCAAGGACGAAGGGCGAACGCCCATCATCGCGCTGACACCCTCACGGGCCGTCTGCGACGTGTTCGAGGCCGGGCCTGATACGGTGCTTCAGCATGCGCGTTCCTATCTCCTTCTCTATCAACTCTCGACAAGCGAGGAGTTCCTCCTGCATGAGATCGGCCTGCCGCGTGGGGACTGTCAGGGGTTTCAGATCGTGCGCCCGCGGTTCTCAAGCGCGTTCGACGCGCGCCTGCAAGCGCTGCTCCGGGCCGTTCAGGATTCGGTGAACAAATGGCGACATGTTTTACATCGGGAGGGCCATATCGCCTGGCCGTGGCGCTGTTCGGGCAAACTCAAGGACGGCGACCGGGAGATCCTTGTCAACGCGTGGAAGATCATGCTGTTTGGCGAGAAGGGACGTAAGAGCCTGCCTGATTTGGATGAGACCAGCGGTGTGCCCGCCGGGACGGTGGCGCAGGTTCTGGAGAAACTGACCGTGACTCCCAAGGCTCGGTCGGCCGGCTACGAAACCAGCGAACATGCGGGTCTGTTCGAGCCTCTTTCCGATGTCGCCGAGGCCGTATTCCCTCCGTTCTTGTGCCAACTCGCGAATGGGTTGCTAGCTGGCGAGTCATGGACTCTGGACCGGGCTCGCGAGAAGTGGTTCTGGGGTTATATCTGGGAGGGCCACAATGCACATGACATCTTTGCCGACTGGATGTCGCTCCTGGTCATGATGGGCTTCGCCAGGGAGAGCGGCACAGGCACCTCCATGCGGGACAAGCGCTACGTACCGGTCCCGCTGAGCGAGTTTGCGGGCCTCCACAAAGAGGCCGAGAACTGGCTGAAGAAAGACATCCCGGCCTTGGTTCGCCAGATGGCAGAACTCTATGGAGAAGGGCGCATTGGCGACTTGTTTGCCCCCCTGGGCACGCCCAAGCCAGGCGTGAAGATCACCATGGCCGACAGCCACCTCAAGGCCGTATCGGTCACGCTGGAGGAATGCAGGGTCGAACAGGACAACTACAAACCGCAGGAACAGACTCTGGGGCAACAGGCGGAGTCGCTCGTCAAGAACGCACGGCGCCGAATCCAGGCGGATTCAAAGACGGCCTGGGTGTACGAACGCAAAGGCTACGCCGAAATCGAGCTTCAGGGCGAGAAGATCAAGACGGTGAACTTCGAGGACGACACCGTTCCACTCTGGGAACGCGTCGGCAAGGCGAAAGGCTTCGCCGCGTATGTTCGGAAAGCCCAAGAGACCGTAACGGAACGCGTCGGAGACCTGCAGGCGGAGTTGACCGCCGAGGTCACGACTATGCCCGGGTTTCCTTTGCAGGTCTTCACGCGGGCACTCGAAAAGGTGCGGAGCATCCTTGGCGTTGCCGTGGATCCCGGGGGCGGGCGTGTCGGCGACACATGGAAGGTGCAGTACGATACCGACGGCACGCTCGCCAACAATCTGCGCGGTCTTCGCCTGGCGGACGCGGTGAATCAATTGGGCCGGCTGGGTGCGGAATTGGGCATTGATGACTTTGTGACCAAAGCGACTTGTCCCATTGAGACCGCTGGCGGACATGTGATCCCGGCGTTCAAGGACTTGCGTGCCCGTTTCGCGGATATCCGGGACCTGTTGCAGAACCATTCGGTGGCCATTCAGCAGGCCGTCGAGATTCTGAAGGATGCCCCGGCCGACTACGTGTACCCGCCGACGGTCCCTGCATTGGACTCATTGAAGACCATGCCCGCGACCATCGAGGCGGAACTGCAGGAGTCGATTCAGGAAGATATCGAAAAGTTGATCGCGGCCAATGAGAAGACCATGCGTCTCGGGAACTTCCAGCCGTTGATGCAGGAGGTGCGCAAGTTGTATGACGCTCCGAAGGCCGCTCTGGGTAGGCTCAGCGGGCATCTCGCCACACTCCAGAACTCCATTGAGGCCTATCGAAGCAAGGTGCTTGCGGATTCCTCCATCGGGCGTATCGAGACCGCTTTGAACGCGCTCCTGCGGGCAAAGGGGCATCCGGCGCATGCGGAACTCACGCCTGCGGACATCAACGCATCCTCCCTCCTGGCTGCCCGCCAAGTCGTCGAAAAACGGGAGCGAACGCGTCGCCAGGAGGCCGCTGAACTCCTGGTGCCCACGGGCGTGTCATTTGAACGCTGGATGGCGATCAGCGGGCTTATCCAAGCACGTCAGAACCCTGGACTCGCGGCCGCCGAGGACAGGGCGTTGGTCGATGCCGGGTTCCTGCAACGGACCTACGCCTTTGGAGTGAAAACGCCATGAGCGAACTCCACATGATGGCCGCATTCGCCGCGCAGGCACGCGGGCGGAGGCTCAAGGACATGCTGGGCGCGGCGGTATGCTCCGCGCCACCCGGCGGCCCCGGTCTTGTTCTGGGCGCCGGCCAGGACTACCAGGGGAGTCGTGGAGATGAACAGACTGCGTGGTTGACCTGGTGTGCGCAACCAGGGAGCGTACTCTTGCTGGTGCCGCCTTTCAGGACGGGTGCTTCATACGGCCCCAAGAACTGGGGTGTCGCCGACCTGGAGGGCGCGCCGACCTTCCCGGCGCCGGCCAACGGTCTGTTGGCACAGGTGGCGGGCGAGGTCAAACTGCTCAATAGCTCGGCCGTGCCGCCCTTCGTGATAGAGGACCACACCACGGCCTCCGAAGAACTGCGCCTGAAACACCGCTATCTGGACCTGCGGCGGCCGGCCCTGGCCCCATAACTCCTGC
>JBAXWO010000417.1:0-3141 GCA_037128375.1 bacterium | reverse complement strand
GTCCTGTCGAAAGCGAAGGAGAGTGTCGCGGCCCTGGTTGTACACGGCGTCGGAATAAGGATTGATGCCGGTCGGCATATCGATCTCCGCCCGCGATACATGCAGGAAACTCAGAGGGTTTCCGGCTGCCAGAGTTCCGGCCTCCTGGGTGTCGACAACATCATAGGGCACGGCGGCGACCTGGGCGGCCAGATCGGGCCGGGCACACCACGCTTGGAACGGTTTGATTTGCATAGAGCCTCTCCCGCTGGGTAATGAGGGACGGATTGTCGGCATAATCGGGGCCAAGTCAAGTCTTGCCAGAGAGGAGCGCTCTGAGCATTCTACGACGCATGACGGACGTGGAGGGTGTTGTGGTGAAGGCAAAAGCAATGAACCGGACCGTGCGGCGATGGGCGGCCATGGGTCTGCTCCTGACGACCCTGAGGGCGGCGGGGGTGGATTATTACGTGGGAGTCGCCGGTGACGATGCGAATCCCGGAACGCAGGAGCAACCCTTTCGCACCCTTCGGAAGGCGGGGGAAACACTGGCGCCCGGTGATACCTGCCACGTGGGCTCGGGTGTTTACCCTGAGACGGTGCGGCCCGCGCGCTCGGGAAAGTTTGAAAAGCCCATCCGCTATGTGGTGGCGACGGGCGAAACCGTGACGGTAACGGGTCTGGATCCGGGAGCCGAGACGCCTTTGCCGGGGCGGTCGGAAGGGCTGGCGCGAAAATGGGGATTCGATCTGGAAGGCCTGTCGATGATTGAGGTCATCGGGTTTGACCTGCAGGCGGCTGGGATCAACCTGACAGATGCCAGTTATTGCCGCGTGGAGGCCTGTCAGGTTTGGTCGGGCGGCGGACGGTCGAATTCCGGGCGGGAGTGGGAGGGGGCTATCCGGGTCGGGGGGCGGGAAAACGAAATCTTAAGATGTTCCCTCATCGGGAGCAAGGGGCACGGTCTGGTCTTCCTGCCGGGCTCGGTGAATAACCGCATGTCGGGCGTTCTGATTCGGGGCGTCACCAACGGGTACGGCGTCGTGGTCGGCGGGACGGCACAAATCGTGGAGCAGTCCACGATCCGGGAGTGTTCAGAAGGCCTGTTACTGTGCAGCAATCTTTATAACGGCCGACTGCTTCACAACGATTTTAACGGTGCGGGGCGGGAGGGGAGCGCAAAGCCGCTGATCCGGATCACCGGGAACGGAAAAGGCACCCTGCTGGCCTACAACTGGATTCATGCCGAGGACGTGCACGACGGGGACGGTGTTCTGATGGAAGGGCCGGTTGAGAACTATCTCCTCCACCACAACGTGATATGGGGCCTGGGCGGCAGTGCCATTCGTCTGCGGTGCGCGGTGCGGTACTGTCTGTTCTTTAACAACACCTGTGCCCGGAACGGATCCGGGCTCGATCGGGAGGGGCCGGCAAGGGACGGGGAGATGAAGGGCCTGCGGTTCTTCAACAATCTTTTTGCGGGTGCCGTGTGGTCGACGACGGATGGCAAGCCCTCAGCCGGGGCGATATGGGAAAAGAACTATGTGGGAACGTCCCCTGGATTTAGTGGGGAACCCGCGCGGCCGTTCGCGCTGTCCGCGGAGTCGCCCTGCATTGATGCCGGTCAGGATGAGCCCGAACTGACGGACACCTTCAGCGGGCAGGGGCCGGACGTGGGGGCGTACGAATTCGGGCAGGATTTTCCGGTGCCGGGCCGCCCGGGTATCGATTCCCGGAACTGACCTTTCCGAACGGCCCCCTTGTGTTATCATCCTGCGAACGGCGGGAATGAAGGGTGGGCCCCTTTACCGGATCGCGTCGTGGGTCGGATGACGGAGGGGAGTCTGAATGAATGATGGACTAACGAAGGGTGAAGCCCGCGGGTGGGCTGAAATGGGGTTGCTGCCGTCGTTGGTGGCGGCCTTGGCGGTGGAGAAGATCAGCGTGCCCATGCCCATCCAGGTTGAATCCATGCCTGTTCTTTTGGCGGGAAAGGATGCCTACCTTAACTCTGAGACGGGGACAGGAAAAACGCTGGCCTATTTATTGCCGCTCTTTCAAAAGATCGATCCCCTGCTGGCCGCCACCCAGATGGTGGTGGTGGTTCCCACGCACGAACTGGCCATTCAGATTCAGCGTCAGGCCGGGGCGTTGGCCGTCAACTCCGGGCTGCCCATCCGTTCGGTGCTTCTGATTGGGGGAACGCTGATGCAGCGGCAGATTGACAAGCTCAAGAAGAAGCCCCAGGTGGTCATCGGGTCTGCGGGGCGGATTCGAGAGTTGATCTTCATGGGCAAGGTGAAGACGGATCAAGTCAGGAGCGTGGTGTTGGATGAGGCCGATCGCCTGCTGAGTGCGGAGAGTCTGGCTTCCGTAAGGGTGATTGTAAAATCCATGCCGCCGCAGCGGCAGCTGGTCTTTGTATCGGCCACCGAGCAGGACGGGGCGACTCGCGAGGCCACCGTTCTGGCGCCCGGACTGGTGATGGTCCGGGCCGGATCGGGGCGGGTGAACAGCGACATCGAGCACCTCTACATGGTTTGCGAGGAGCGTGACAAGCCGGACTGGTTGCGGAAACTGATCCGCGCGATGAATCCCGAGCGCTCGCTGGTCTTCGTTCATCGCAATGAGGACGCCGAGGTGATGGCTTCCAAGTTGGCGCACCACAAGATCAAGGTGGCGGATTTGCATGGTGCCTTCACCAAGGTGGAACGTAAGAAGGCGATGGACGATTTCCGGGGAGGGCACGTCAACGTATTGATGGCCTCGGATGTGGCGGCGCGCGGGCTGGACATCAAGGGTGTCACCCACATCTTCAATTTCGATGTTCCCAGTGAAAGCCTGGTCTATCTCCACCGGGTGGGCCGCACTGCCCGTGCCGGAGCCAAGGGCCGTGCCATCACCCTGCTCTCCGAGCGGGAACTCCGGCTGGTTCGCCGCTTTGAGAGTGAACTTGGCATCACGATGACGCCTATTCTTTTGCGCGAGGGGGAGGTTGTGGTGGAGGCATAGGGACGGGCAAGTCGGTCAGCGACCAGTTGCAGCGTTGGGAGCGGCTCGCTCTCTCCGTCAACGGGTCCATGGATTGGAACAAGAACTGGAGGCGGAGTGAAGTTGTGTTAAACACTAAACACAGGGGTGACCCCATCCTCGACAAATAGC
>JBAXWO010000416.1:0-3158 GCA_037128375.1 bacterium | reverse complement strand
TTACACACGGCCCCAGATCGCCTTGTACGGCATTCCCCTGATCGTGGCCTTTCTGGCGAAAGTGCGGTCCCGGCACGGCGTGCGCACGGCGCGACGGCGCGGGCTGGTGTTGGGGCTCGGGGCCTTCGTGGGCTATCTTCCCATGCTGGTACACAGCGTGTTTCGCGCCGGAGACTGGCCGTTCCATCATCATGTCCATACCAAACTGGGGCTGTTGAAGGTGGGGGAAACGTTTGTCCGGTTTTTCGAACTGGTGGGGGGCGGATATTCGGGGTGTCCGGCGACCGCCCCGTTTTTTCGACGTTGTCCCTGGTCTGGTTGGCGGCGGCCCTGCTGGCCTTTGTATTCGCCTGGCGTCGAAACCGGTCGCAACCGGGTCAGGTGACGGCACTGGATGCGGCGTGGGTCATCGGGTCCCTGGGGATGATTCTGATCATGATTCTGGTCCCGGCTCTGTCCGATGACGCGCAGAGTCGGCGTTACTGTCTGCATGTGCTGCCGGCGGCCGCCTGGCTGTTTGCGCGTTTTGTGCCGGCCTCCGGATGGCGGCAGTTGGCGGCGGCGGGACTGGTGGCGGCCCTGGCGGCGGCTTCCATCCCGGTCTGGCTGGCCCGGGTGGCGGACGAAATGACGACCGAGCAGAGTGTCCGCGAGGCCAAGGACCGGTTTATTCCGGAACTGATGAAGAGTCAGGCGGTGATCCTCACTGACTATTGGGATGCCTATCTTCTCGCTTTCCTGGCGGATGGCCGGATCAAGATCGAGGCCTATCCCTGGGATCTGGTACGGACCTACGGCCTGGTCAGCCGCGATGAAATGAGGCGCCGGACCCTGTGGTTGGTGAAATCAGGGCACGGACAGTCCACACGGGATCGGCTGGTTAAGGAACTGGGTCCCGGCTTTCTGGACAGGGTGACGGCGGGGAACATGCGGGAACCCCTATTGGGACGCGAGTGCCAGCTTTGGGACGTGGGGGACGCCGAGTCGGCGGTGGATTTGATGCAGAAGTATCATGGGCGCTACTTCGTTACGCCTTACCCGCCGGGCCGCAGGGGAGGGGACCGTCCATGATCGTGTGCGCCGACGACTACGGTTTGACGGAGGACATCAACTGGGCGATCCTTGATCTGGCGGGGCGGGGGCGGTTGAGCGCGGTCTCCATCATGATCGCCCTTCCCCAGTGCGATCGAACGGCTGTGGCCGCTCTCCAAACTTATGCCGGGCGCGTGGAACTTGGCTTGCATCTGGTGCTGACGGATGCGCGGCCGCTGGGTGCGGCGGAGGAAGAGCGGTCGATTCTGGACAGAAACGGCGGTTTCCTTCCCTTCGGCCGGCTCATGCGGCGCGCCTGCGTGATGGGCGTACGACCCGCCGACGTGGCGCGCGAGGTAGGGTTGCAGGTCCGCCGTTTCGAAGAGTGTGTCGGCGCGCGTCCCAAGTTCATTGATAGCCATCTGCATGTGCATCAGTTTCCCGGTGTGGCGGAAGGGGTTGCTGCCTTTGTGGCGGGACTGCCCGCCGCCGGGCGTCCGGCGGTGAGGAACGCCTGCGTGCCGTTGCGCAAGGCGTTGCGGCAGGGCGTGGCGCCGATGAAGAACCTTGCTATTTCGCTCTTCGGCCGGCGGATGCGACGGCTGCTGAGGGCGCAGGGAATCGTGACCAACGAGGGGTTTGCCGGCATCTACGACTATCGCCGGCATTCGGAATACAAACAGTATCTCAAGCGGTTCCTGTCCTGCATGGAAAGCCCTTCAGGCATCCTGATGGTGCATCCGGGTGGGGTGGAAGCGTGGCGCCGGAGCGAATACGAGGCGCTGGGCGAGACGGAACTTCCCGTTCGTTGAACGGAGATCACTTCACCGGGATCTGCGCCAGGACATGTCCGGCGGCGCGCATACCGTCGACGGCCGAACTGACGATGCCACCCGCGTAACCGGCGCCTTCCCCGACCGGGTAAAGGCCGCGTGTGCTGACCGACTCGCCGTCCTCGCCGCGTGTAATCCAGAGCGGACTCGAACTGCGGGTCTCCGGCGCGTAGAGGATGGCCTCGTCGAGTTTCACGCTGTTCAGTTCCCTTAGCATCGGAGGGATCGTTCTTTCCAGGGTGTGCGTGACGAAGCCGGGAAGAATGTCGCGGAATTCAAGCGGCACCGCATAAGGGCAAGAGCCTCCGGCCGGCAGCCCCGGGGCAACCCGGCGGGCCAGGAAGTCGACCAGGCGGACGGCGGGGACTTTGTAGCTGCCGCCCGCTGCCGTAAACGCCGCCTGCTCCAACTTCCGCTGGAACTCCACGCCCGCCATGGCTGGAACCGGGTGGGCCGGATAATCGGATGGACCGACCGGAACGAGAAAGGCGGCATTGCCCGACGGCAGGGACCGTTTGGAATAGCTCATGCCGTTCGTGGTGAAATGACCCGGTTCCGATGCGCAACTGATGACCTTGCCGCCGGGGCACATACAGAAGCTGTAGCAGGAGCGGACCCCGTGTTCCTCCCGGCGGGTCAGTCGGAAACTGGCGGCGCCAAGCAGGGGACTGTCGGCGAAGCGCCCGTATTGGGCGCGGTCGATCGAGGACTGGGGAAGTTCAAGGCGGATGCCGACGGCAAACGGTTTCGACTCAAGGGTGACGCCCTGGGCCGCCAGCATTTCATACACGTCCCGGGCGCTGTGCCCCACCGCCAGCACGCAATGCGTGCAGGCGATTTCCTCTCCGTTCACCACCACGGCCCTGAGCCGGCCTGATTCAATCAGGATGGACTCCAGCCGCGCACGGAATCGAACCTCGCCTCCGGCTGCGATGATCCGTTCCCGGAGACGGGGAACGATGTCCAGCAAGGCATCACTGCCGACATGCGGTTCAGCGTCGATCAGGACGTTTTCACCGGCGCCGCAGGTATGCAGCAGGGTCATGAATTCCCGGATGCGTCCCCGTTCCTTGCTTCGGGCCGTAAGTTTTCCATCGGAGAAAAGCCCCGCGCCCCCCTCGCCGTAAAGCACATTGCTTTCCGGATCCAGAATCCCATTATTCCAAAACTGCGCCACTTTGGGCGCCCGCCCGGAGGCCTCGTCGCCGCGTTCGATCAGGAGGGGACGTGCCCCGGCGAGGGCCAGTTGGTGGGCGGCCATCAAGCCGGCGGGACCGGATCCCACCACGACGG
>JBAXWO010000415.1:0-3158 GCA_037128375.1 bacterium | reverse complement strand
TCTCCAGGGTCACGCGCAGGCCGCGCTCGCGGAGTTCCTGGCCGGTCTGTTTCCATGTCTTACCCGTTTCGGAATCCTGCAGCTCGTACTCCGCCGCCGGATCGAGCCCCTGCAACCGGAAGTCGGCACTGACAAATGGCGAGTCCTTGCGCCGGAAGGCAAGGATCATCCCTTCGCCAATATCCGGCCGATGGTACTGCATGACCAGCCAGGCATCGGACGCGGCAGAACCGCCGTTCAGCGGATAGTAATCGCCATAGAAGAACGGCCGGGCGCGCTTGTACTCCTCGATCATCCGCCGCTGCCAGCGCCGTGGGCGAGATATCGCCATGATCGGCGGGAACCGTGTGTACAACCAGATCCCCCAGGTCGTGCCGGCGATTCGGTTCGAGCAAGACACACCGCGCCGCCGACACGCCGGCGGCCTCCAATCCGGGCATACAGCCGGCGGGCGCCGCGAAACGGCAGGTGGGGATTATTGCGCGCAATCACCGGGATCGCGTCCGGGTCAAGGTGGTCCGTATGTTCGTGCGTCAGGATGATCCAATCCGCTTCGTCCTCCTCCGGACGCATCGCCGGCAACGACAAGCGCTTGAAGCCATGCAGCCGCTCGCAGGCATCGGAAAGATACGGATCCAGAAAGATCCGTTTCCCCTCCGCCGTGCGGAAGGCAAAGCCGGCCTGCCCCAGCCAATACAACCGCACCCCTTCCGCAGGCACCTCCGCCTGCCGCAACCCGGTCGTCAATTCACTCATCGTGACTCTCCACTGCGTACGACACACCGCCCGACAATACCCACCCGACCAGCTTTACTCCACGTCTATTTCGCTTTCGGTCCCTTGTCAGCAGGTGCTCTGGTGTTGGAACAGCATGGGGCGTTACAAGCCTAGCGCCAGCGAGCCACCTTGCGCACCAGGCGCTTGACCTCATCCGGCGACTCAATTTCGGATACGTATGCGGCAACGCATCGCCGAGATATTCCCGGTTCATCGCATCGGCCAGCGCACGGTCGGCGATCGTCTCGAAGTCCATCCACCGGTCCCGATGCGAGGCATAGGTCTTCTCGACCGGCCACGGATAACGGGGATCACTCTTCGGCGCATAGACACACACCACCGGCCGGTCAAGGATCTGCCGATCCCAAAACGCATCCACTCGGGCCAAACGCTTCTCCCAGTCCGGAATCCCCTCAATGCCCATGATCGCAGGCTTCTTCTAAAGAAGACATCCTCCGTTCCTTTCCATTGTCATTTCAACCAACTCGAGCGGCGTCAAGCCACTTTCGCGCGCTCCCCGCATCCGTGCCGCACCAGGTGTTCTTTGCTTTCGGCTCATCCGCTTCTCTATCCATACCCTCGAGGGAAGTGGACAGCTCCGAACAGGCTTACTTCGCCCACGAATATGCGCGCGCCGCCTCGATGACCCGATCATACGCATCCGGCTCGATATTGGAAGGCAACGGGCTTCCGGTGCAAAGAATGAACGGCGCCCCCGGTCCGGACTGCCGGATTTGCCGCTCGACTTCCCGCTTGATCTCATCCGGCTCATTCCGCATCAGCAACAGTTCGGAGTCGAGATTGCCGAATAGACAGCGGTTTGGACCAAAGACTTGACGGACTTTCTCAACCGTGAGGTCTATGGCTTTGCGAGGCTGTTCAAAAGCAAAGGCGTCCACGGGGACCGTGGCCTGCTGTTTCAGCACCGGCAGGATATCCCCCTCATTCCAGAGGATGGTTTTAAGGCCGGCTGCCCGGGCCGCGGCCACAATCGACACCTGACACGGCAAAGCGAAGCGTTCGAACAGTTCCGGCGAGATGATGTCGCAGGATGCCCATCCATCCGCGATGAACACCACCTCTGCCCCGGCTTCCTTCAGTTGGCGCATCCGGGTGTGGTGATCCGCACCCATCAGGGCACAGACATACGTGAACAACGCCGGGTTCTCCATCATCATCAGCATGGCGTCTTCAAAGCCCAGCGCATAGCAACTGTAGACATACGCCGGCGAATAGTGGGGCAGTATCAGCGTGCGATCGCCAGCCTCGCGGATCAGCCTGGTCAAACCGGACAAATAGGCATCCCCCCAGCCTGCAAAGGTTGGGATCAGCCGGTCGGTCCGGAAGTTCCGGATCAGCCGGTCGGCATCCTCAAAGGTCTCGACCTTACCAACCGGTCCGCACCCCTTCGCGCCGGTCTGTTGTTCGTACAACGAAAGGCTGTCCTTCGTTAACCCGTAAACCATCCCGGTGTTGTTGTTTCGGATGACCCATTTGGTCGCGTCTTCTTTCAGCAAAGTCGGTTCCAGCGGGCCCTCTATCGCGCCGGTATAGAAGAGCAAGTCGACATCATGCCGGGCCATTAAAGCCCGATGCGCCTCGTGCCACGTATCACTCCCGCCGACCGCGAGCCGCCAAGGCTCAATACCCGCCGCTTTCCAAGTGTAGTCGAATTCCCAGTTGAACAACGCGACCGGCACCCGATCCGTCGCCATACCTGATAGAGCCTGCAGTGCAATCTGTTTGCCGTTTTCCATACCGCCTCCTATTTTGAGTTAACCTAAATGCGTCACCCGTGTTGACGTCACATAAACCCGACCACCACCCGTAACTTACCACTGACACCCGTCAGTTCCACGTCGCCGCTCCTGGCGTCAAACGCCCGTGAAACGCGCCCGTTGATCGTAACCGACCGGATTGGTTTCTTCTCCGGATGCCGGAAACGGAGCAGCAACCGCCCGGGCTTGACCCGGAGTTCCAGCTCGACATCCGCTTCGATCTTCCCGGCCGCCAACTGCGGGCGATACTCGACCGAAATAATGCCGGCTGGTGTACTCAGCCGCGTGGCGCTGACAGCCTGCTCCTGCGCGAACCAGGCGCGCGGAATGGCGCGGCCAACGTGCAGCAGGCCAGCCCGCTCGTAAACGAACAGGTAGGCCAGCCACTTCATGACGTTGGACTGGTCGCTGGTTTTGAATGGCGCGCAGTTGCCAAAGCCGAGCACCGGCTGGGGATGCTCAACGAAGGCCTGCACTTCGGGCCGGTAACAGGCGGCCCAGGCATTGAAGAACATCCAGAGGTAGACCTCGATCTCGTCACGATCCAAGTGCGGCAGCAGACCGGCCAGCAGCGCCGGCTGCGGGCAGATGCCGCCGCAGTCG
>JBAXWO010000414.1:0-3159 GCA_037128375.1 bacterium | reverse complement strand
TGGGCCAAGACGACCTGTCGACGTTCCAGAAGTCATGGGAAGCCTATGTCCTGAATCTCAGGTTCCCTTGAACACCGGTTCGCGGCTGCTTCTCGCTCCGTCCCTTGTTCTCCGGCTCACACAGTCTGTTTCACCGTCAACGGCAAGCGCAAGCCTCCCGTAAGCGTCTCACCACCCGCATCCTCCATTATTCCGTCAGGTCGCCGATGCGGATTGCTTGGATCAATCGGCGGCGAATCGAAAGAAGGTAGGCGTCCACAGTCGGCATCGCTACAGGCTGGTTCCAGTTTCTAAGGGACAGACCAGAATGGGACTCCCGTTCACCCTCGCGGCAGACGTTGTCACGAGCCCGTTCCAGTTGTTTATGCTGTGAATACTCTCTATGGACCGCGGCGCGAAAATGTACTAATAGTGGCGATCCGAGAATATTACCCAGAAACCCGGTTGTCGGATGATTAACGGAGTGGTGGCGTAAAGCAAAATTCGTGCTTGACCCTTGAATGAATACAACGTCTGGGTATCAAGCAACTTAAACTCTTGGCGGCTTGGGCGGCTGGGTGTATTGGCCTGGAAGAAAATAGTTATCATCCGGCTGTAGGCCACAGGCAAAAGCGCATTTCAGCCAGCAATGTGCTGCTGAAGAATTGTCTGAATCGGCTGGGATTGACTATTTGATCCCCCTCCAGCATAATCCACGGCGATGACCCTGATGCTGGGAACGTGGCTATGCCGAGGTGGCGTGGGTCAGTCCAGATTCAGGCTATGGGAGGCTCATGAGTGCTTTCCCTGAACCCGGAAACCTGACCCCTGGGTTCCCAGAGTCTGGAGAAATAGGATGAGCAAAAGCGCATGGGGAATGGCGGTGGGTCTCGTGTGGCTGCTGGCGGGTTGTGTTAGCCCAGGCGACAGGTTGGTGGCGAACGCGCCGCCTGCCGGCATGGTTTCGATCCCGGCGGGCACGAACAGCGGGACTGATCCGGACGAGGTCCGTCCGCGCCTGCTGATAGTGGCGCAGTACGGCGGCTCGTTCCTGCGGCACGACGCAGAAGACATCTGGTCGGTTGACTTCTCGCCAGATGGAACACTGCTTGCGACCGCCGCCAGCGACGGGAATGTCTATGTATGGGATCTGCGCAGCGCCCGCAAGGCGAGAGACATCCCGGTGCAGGAAGGAGGAATCGTATACTGCGTACGGTTCGCGCCCGGCGGCACACTCCTGACCTCCTCGGGATCGGATGTCAACCGGAAGTCGTGTGCGCCGAAAATCTCCCTGTGGAACGTGGCGGATGGCCGTCTCATTCGCACCTTCGACAAGCCGGTCCATACTTGCCATTCGCTCCGACTGATTGACCGGGGACGTAAAGTCATAGCGGGTGGCCAATGGGGGGGCGGCGGCGATATCAGCATCTGGGACATGGACACGGGGAAACGCCTGAGAACGTTCGATGGCGACATGGACAAAGTCCATAGCATTGAGGTGTCCACGGACGAGTCATTGGTGGTTACCGGAGACCAGAACTCCCAGACGGAGTCTGCACGCTTGTGGGACTTCCAGAAGGGAAAGGTGGTGTTTAGGTTCCCGCACGCGGAGGGGAACAACATAGTGTGGGCGACAGCCTTCTCGCCGGATGGCCGTTTCGTGGCCTATTCCACGCTGGACGGCGTTAACACCATCGCCATCTGGGATGTAGAGAAACGAGTTCAACTCCATGCCTTCGGCCCCAATTCCCCGGCGAAACCGGACGGAATCACCGGATTCGTGTTCTCGCCGGACAACAAGCTCCTCCACTACTCGGGCCACAACAAACTTATCGCGAGTATCGACATCTTAACCGGCGAGCGGGTGCGCACTTCGAGAACATTGGACCAACTACAGGATCTGGTGATGAGCCCGGACGGCAATCTGCTGGCGGCAGGTTCCCAGGGCCACGCCGCATGGATCGTCGATGCGGAAACGATGGAAGTCCGCGACTTCGGCGCACCCGCTTTGCCTCCTATATGGCAGGCGGTCGCAACCGGTGACACTCCAAAGCCACGATCCGCCGCGCTCTTCGCCGATGGATCCATCCGGGTTTTCTCCCCCGACACGTTGAATAAGCCCACGGTATTCGACATAGACACCGATAAGTACAGGAGCCTCGCCATGTCGGACTCCGGAGATTGTCTGATTGCTTGTTCACCCTTCGGCGGCAACATGCGCGCATGGAACAGCGAGACAGGCAAGCCGATAGCGGACTTCCAGGTGCCGGAAGGAAGCCTGCTGATACCTCTTCCGGGGGGCGACTTTGCAGCGGTGACAACGGAGGCGCTGTGGCATGTTGATGCGCGAGACTGGCAGGTCTGGCGCAAGCAGCCATTCCCTCGAACATCACTTTCCTATCCGCGGCACACGCTGTCGCCCGCAGGCGCCTACCTGACGCGACGAGCTTCTTTCGCGCAGATTGAGCTATGGGATCTATCGCAATCGGTTAAACTCCTCCAGGCGCATGTGCCGGGACTGGACCACGATGCCAACCCCAGCATCGTCTCGGGAGACGGTCGGCACTTTGTGGTCTTCAGCACTGCCGGTGACGGTCGCATGGACGCCCGCTACTTCCGGTTGGGCATGATCGCCGCCAACACTTCGAATCGAGTGGAGGCGCTGGTCGCCGAGCTGGGACAGGCGACTTTCAAAGCGAGGGATCGGGTCCAACGCCAATTGCAGGAAGTGGGCCGCCCTGCGATACCTGCGCTTCGTCGCGCGCTCAAGAGCGATGATCCTGAGTTGCAAATGCGCGCAGCCGCAGCCATCGAGGCCATCAATAAGGACACCACGTCCGCAGTCAAGGCAGATCACGTGCGCATCGTGGATGCTGCGGGAGGTGTCACCGGCATGAACTTCTTCCCGGAATCCGCCCGCTGGTTTCTGGGTTCAAGAAACAAGATCCTTCTGATGCAGGCGGATGCCCTGTCGGGCTCCATAAAAGAGCTGGCATCTCTGCCGTTGCCAAAGGCCGCACGCGAATTGCGCCTGCTGGGCAAAGACCAATTCCTCGCACTCAACTGCGACACCACCGTGACCTTGTATCAACTTAAATGGTGAACGTAGGGAGACGGGGCAGACATGCTCGCCACACTGATCTGTCCCGACTAACGTGACGCTCAACACATCGCGGGCTT
>JBAXWO010000413.1:0-3164 GCA_037128375.1 bacterium | reverse complement strand
GATACGGGCGGACCATTGGGAACTCCTTGCGGCGCGTGTTGTTGTCGTCGCTGGAAGGCGCCGCCATTTCATCCGTCCGTATCGAGGGGGCCCCGCACGAGTTTTGCTCGTTGCCGGGCGTTGTGGAGGATGTGACCGATATCATCCTGAATTTCAAGAAGGTGCTCCTGAAGACGCAGTCGCGCGAGTCGCGATTGCTGACCATCAAGGTCAAGGGTCCTGGTGTTGTGAAGGCTGGGGATATCCAGACGGACGGCACGGTTGAGATTCTGAATCCGGAGCAGCACATTGCGACCCTTGCCAATGACGGGAGCATGGAGGCGGTTCTGGAGGTGCGCGTCGGTCGCGGGTTCTGTCCCGCCGATTGGAACAAGAAGGAAAACCAGGAGATCGGGCGGATTCCGGTCGACTCGATTTTCTCGCCGGTCAAACGCGTCAACTTCTCGGTGGAGAACACGCGTGTCGGACAGCGGACCGACTACGATAAGCTGATCATCGACATTACGACGGATGGGCGCATTACCCCCGATGACGCCATGACGGTGTCGTCGGCCATTTTGCGGCACCACCTTGATGTGTTTGTCAATTACGACAAGGACGTGATCGAGTTTGAAGACACGGACACGAAGGTGGATCTCGAGCGCGAGAAGATGTTGAAGACGCTCAACATGAGCGTCAATGAAATCGAGCTCAGCGTGCGTGCGGCAAACTGCCTCAACAACGCCAATATCACGACGGTGGGGCAGTTGGCTCAGAAGAGCGAAGCGGAAATGCTGAAGTACCGCAACTTCGGCAAGAAATCTTTGAATGAGATCAAGGCCAAATTGTCCGAACTCGGCTTGGGTCTGGGCGTGAAGTTTGACGACGAGGTACTGAAGGCCTTGAAGGCTCAGGAATCGGCCAAGGAAAAGGCGTAAGCTTTTCGGTGAATGATCGGGGGTTTTGAATGCGACACAGGAAGAATACGGTTAAACTCGGCCGGACGGCGGATGGACGCAAGGCCTTGCTGAGTTCGATGGTGTGTAATTTCATCGAGGAGCAAAGGATCCAGACGACGTTGCCGAAAGCCAGGCTGACGCGGACGATGGCAGAGAAGATGGTGACGCTGGCCAAGAGCGGCACCTTGGCGGCCAGGCGGTCGGCCCTGTCGCACCTCCGGCAGCGCAAGCATGTGACCAAGCTTTTCGAGGCGATTGCGCCACAGTACAAGGATCGCAAGGGCGGCTATACGCGCATCACCAAGCTGGGCAAGCGCGGCAGTGACGGGTCGGAAATGGCTGTTTTGGAGTGGGTGGACCTTGCGCGGGTCGATAAGCGCCGGAAGCCCAAAGAGGCGGAGGCGGCGAGTCCGGATGCCAAAGGTTCGGAGCCGAAGAAGGAAGGCTGAGCCTGCCGAAATCGGACTGTGACGAATAACCCGTCGGGACATAAACCCGGCGGGTTTTTTCTTGCGAGGTTATCAGCATCCCATAGGCTGCAGGCTGAAGGGTTTCAGGTGGACGCCGGTGTCCCTACCGGCGTCTGACCGCGCTGGGGACAGCGCGGTCCACCTTAAAGCGCACCGGATCGCAGATGCACCCTAATTCCCGTAACCACCCAATCTAGGCTTGCATCTTGGCGCTGCGGGCACTAGGCTCGAATCGCACGTAATGGAGACAACTTATGCCGAAATTCCGATATGTTGCCATGGACTCAAAGGGACGCGAAGTGGAAGGCGTTCTCGATGCCGAGAGTGAAGCCCGGGCCATTGCCTCCGTCAAAGAAAAGGGGCTTTTTCCGACAAGCCTGCAGGATATAACGCCCGGCAAA
Organism: bacterium; assembly: GCA_037128375.1. Taxonomy (GTDB): domain Bacteria; phylum Verrucomicrobiota; class Kiritimatiellia; order CAIKKV01; family CAITUY01; genus CAMBRF01. Next base: position 1,355 of record JBAXWO010000413.1, on the reverse strand, counting down.
GGGGGCAACAAGGGGGGCGGCGCACGGGGTGGCCGGGAATCCTCCGCCAAAGGTCGGGGCAGCATGCAGTCGGAAATCAAGCTTCCGCCTTTCTTGTCGGCGCTGTTCCAGGGAAGGATCAAGACCAAACTGCTGATGGTTTTTACCCGGCAGTTGGCGACGCTGGTTGAGGCCGGGCTGCCCCTGTTGCGCGGGCTGCATGTGCTGCAACGCCAGGAAAAGAATCCGCAATTGCACACGGCCGTCATCGGCATGGCGGAGTCGGTCGAAAGCGGCAGCACCTTTGCCGAGGCGTTGGCCCAATACCCCAAGGTGTTCAGCCTGTTTTACATCAACATGGTCAAGGCCGGCGAGGCGTCCGGCGCGCTGAATACAGTGCTGACGCGTCTTGCGGAATTCATGGAGAAGAGCCAGAAGATTCGCAACAAGGTCCGCGGGGCGATGGTGTATCCCATCGTCGTCATGGTGATGGCCATGGTGATCCTGGGCGTGCTGATGGTGTTCGTGATTCCGAAATTCAAGGAAATCTTCGACGATCTGTTGCAGGGCAAGGCGCTGCCGGCGCTGACGCAGTTGGTCATTGGCGCGAGCGATCTGGTGGCCAAGAATGGATTGTACTTGCTGGCGGGGATTATCGGGGTGGTTATTCTTTTTCGCATGTGGGGCAAAACCGAGCGCGGGCGCCGGTCCCTGGATGTGATGAAACTGAAGGCGCCGATTTTCGGCCAGTTGGTTCGCAAGACGGCCATTGCCAACTTCACCCGGACGCTCGGCACGCTGATGACGGGTGGCGTGCCCATCCTGCAGGCGTTGAACATCGTCAAGGAGGTCACCAATAACGCCGTATTGGCCAAGGCCATTGCGCAGGTGCATGACAGCGTGAAGGAGGGTGAAACGATCGTTTCACCGCTCGAGGCATCAGGTGTGTTCCCGGCCATGGTCGTCAGCATGATCCAGGTGGGTGAAGAAACCGGGGCGTTGCCGGAGATGTTGATGAAGGTGGCCGAGAATTATGATGATGAAGTGGATACGGCGGTTGAGGCCCTGACGTCGATTATCGAGCCGATTATGATCATCTTCCTGGCCGTGGTGGTGGGAACGATCGTCATTGCCATGTTCCTGCCGTTGGTCACGATTATCGGGAGTTTGTGAGGGCGGAAATTTGAACAGAAGCTCACTAAGACCACGAAGGGGGGAATGGGTTACGCTTCGTGAAATTTGACTAGTTTCCGCTGCAGGCGGCGTATTCGCCGTCTGTAGCCTTTGTGATCTTTGTAAACGGTGTCAGAAATACGGCTGTGTATTCATCAAGGTGGACCGCGCTGTCCCTAGCGCGGTCAGACGCCGGTAGGGAC
>JBAXWO010000412.1:0-3176 GCA_037128375.1 bacterium | reverse complement strand
CGCGGGCGAGGTCCGGTGAAGGTGGTCGTTCGGCAATCGTCGTAATTTCTGTCCACCAGGAACGCGATGGCTGATGGGCTACTTCCTCACAGCCGAAACCGCAGTGCCGGGATAATCCCATGCGAGCCCGAAAACGCATACCCCCTGCCGCGACTGTCAGTTTGCCGTGGGCTAACTCGTGAAGGAAACCTTGGGCGCCTGGCGCTCGGCCATGGATTCGATCTCGAACAACTGGGCGGCGGAGAAACCGAAGGCGTTCGCGATGATCACGCTGGGAAAGGTCTCGCGGGCCGTGTTGTACTGCATCACAGCCTCGTTGTAGACCTGCCTGGCCGATGCGACCTTGTCTTCGGTGGAGGATAGCTCGGTCATCAATTGCATCATATTCTGGCTGGCCTTGAGGTCGGGATAGGCTTCCGCTACGGCGAACAGGCGGCCCAGCATACTGGTCATTTGACCATCGGCTTGCATCAGGTCGCGCATGGCGGCGGCATTCGCCGGGTTGGCGGCGGCTCGTTGACTGGCCGCATAGGCCTGGGTGCGCGCGGCGGTCACAGCCTCAAGCGTTTCGCGCTCATGCTTGAGGTAGCCCTTCGTCGTTTCCACGAGGTTGGGGATCAGATCATACCGGCGTTTGAGCGCGACATCGATTTGCGCGAAGGAGGCTTTGAAGCGGTTGCGAAGGACGACAAGGCCGTTGTAGGCGACGATGGCCGCCACGACGACAACCAGCACAACCATCAACACGACGATTCCTGCAATTCTCATGGCGTGATCTCCCCTGATTCTTGTAGCCGCTCTCGGGCTCCGCTTATAGCGCCTACCGCGCCTGACGCGCAAGTTATTTTGGGGCGCGTCCGCTATGGGGAATTGACATGGGGGGCGCGCTTCGCTATGGAGTGACACTACCCATGTACCGGACCTTTTACAGATTACGGGAGAGCCCCTTTAATGTCACCAGTGATCCCAGTTTTCTCTACCTGAGTCCGACCCACACCGAGGCGCTGGATCATCTGACGTATGGCATTGAGCAGAGAAAGGGCTTCCTGGCCATCACCGGCGAAATTGGCGCCGGTAAGACCACGCTATGTCGCGCCCTGATCAACCGTCTTGATTCAAGGTGCAAGGTGGCGCTGATCCTCAACGCGATCCTGCCCGAGACCCAACTCCTGGAGGCGATTGTCGACGACTTCGGCATCGTTTCCGAGAAACGCACCAAGGGCGCGCTGATCAAGAAACTGAACCGGTTTCTGCTGGAACAGCTTTCATTGGGCAATAACACGGTGCTGATCATCGATGAGGCGCAGAACATGCGGTCCTCGACGCTGGAAACCATCCGTATGCTGTCCAACCTCGAAACGGAAAAGGAAAAACTGCTCCAGATCGTGCTGGTTGGACAACCGCAGCTTAAAGACAAACTCAATTCACCGGAACTGGTTCAACTGAAGCAACGGATCGCGGTCCGGTTTCATATCCGGGCGCTGAACGAGCGAGAGGTGGCCCGCTACATCGAGCACCGCCTGACGGTGGCCGGTTCTGACGGCAGGATTGTCTTTGACCAAGGGGCGGTCTATCGCATTTTCAGTCATTCCGGTGGGATCCCCCGTTTGATTAATATACTGGCGGACAAGGCGCTGCTTCTGGGATTTGTGAGGGAGACGTTCACGCTGGATCGCGCCCTGATCGAGCAATGCATCAAGGAGCTTGAAGGCGAGGGGATCGCCTGATAGGCGCGGCGCACTATGAGCACAATCAGCGATGCCCTGAAGAAAGCCCAGACGCAGAGGACAGCCGGGCCGCCGGCCGTGCGGACACCCCCGGTTCCTGCCGGACCCGAGAACGTCCCCCCTCCGCCGGGCCAGGCGCCTCCGGGCAGGATGTATCCTGTTCTTGTGGGCCTATTGGCGGTGGTCGCCCTGTTCCTGGCGCTTCAACTCTGGAGGCCGCACAAGGGTAGCCGCCCTGAGGTTTCAGAGAAACAGGAAGGGGCGCCTGTCAGGCCTGTGCCCGCCGCCATGGGTCCGATGGTCTCCGCCCTGCCCGAGGGGCCTGTTCAGGCGTTGGTCCCGGGCGTTATGACCCAAACGGTCGTTAAAGCGTGGGAGAACACGGCGACCCCGCCGGTTCCTGAAGTCAAAGCCGGGGGCCTGCCTGTCGTGACCCAGCTGGAAGCGGGCGCCACAGAGACGATCAAGCCCCCGCCTGAAGCCCCTCCCAAGACACCCGCCAAGCGTCCGCCGTTGTCGGTGCCGGTGCTGAATGGGACGTTCTATTCGCCCAGGAATCCGGTGGCGATCATCAACGGGGAGAGCATCAAGGTTGGCGAAACCGTGGGCGGTTACCAGGTCCTGGAAATCCGCGAGGAAAGTGTGAAGCTGGGGTACGACGGTGAGGAGTTCGTGATCAAGTTGAAGTAGGGAGGGATTTGCGGGCCCCCTCCGGCTCAGGCGCACTCGTAGAAGGTGACAGGCTTGAGCACGCTGACCCCGTTGTCCTGAAGCACCTTGATCGCGCCATCCGGGTCGTCAAAACACGCGATCATGACGGCGTTCTTTCCGAATTTGAGTTTGAAGGCGTAGAAGTATTCAAGCCTGAGATGGCTGGGCTCAAGGACCGTGAGGATGCCCATCAGGCCGCCGGGACGATCCGGCACTTCGATCGCCAGAACCTCCGTGACGCTCACTCTGCATCCCGCCGTTTCCAGGGCCTTCTGTGCCCGATGCCATTCCGGGACGATGACCCGGAGCGTGCCGGAGTCCCCGGTGTCGGCCAGGCTGATCGTCAGAATATCGATGCCGGCGTCAGCCAGTGCCTTGCAGGGATGAGTCAGGCGGGCGGGATTGTTCTCAAGAACAATGGATAGCTGTTTCAATTTCATGATGAGGACTCCTGCTGAAGTTGATGGATGACTGGTACGGGGGGCTATTCCAAGTCCGTGCGTGGCTTGAAGAACCGGTCCTGGATCTTCTCCATGTAAAGGTAGATGCCTGGCGTTACGAAGAGGGTGACGAGTTGGGCGAAGATCATGCCGCCCACTACGACCAGGCCCAACGGGATACGACTGGAGGCGTCTGCCCCGTAGCCGAGTGCGAGCGGGAGGGCTCCAAGAATGGCGCAGAGTCCCGTCATCAGGATCGGGCGGAACCGGACCAGGCAGGCGTCGTGGATGGCGTCGT
>JBAXWO010000411.1:0-3177 GCA_037128375.1 bacterium | reverse complement strand
TTCGCACCAAATGGTGATGCCCGTGGTTATGCACATGTCATTGGCATCCAACTGACACCTGATCACCGATCACTGATAACTGCTCTTTTTAGGTTTATTGCTCAGTGACTTTGACGATGAATACGGTTGATGCCATATCTCCCTTTTCCGGTATCCCTTTGACACAGACGCGGTACTCACCGATCGCCGCATCCCGGGCCACCGTAATTTGGAATTTCATCTCGGCCTTGTCGCTGGCTTTGACCAGAACGTAGCTCGGCGTCACGCTGATGCCGTCTGTGTTGATATAGAGCTGCACATCACGCTTGAAGTAGGCGCCCCTGTTGAGCGAGATGGCAATGGTTGTGTTCGCGCCCTGCTTGAGCGTGAAGGACGTCGGGACGGTGAGGCTGAATCCTTCATCAAGGGGGAGGACCCCGCCTTTGCCACTGTCTTTCGTGGTGGCACAACCTGAACCGATCGCCAGAACCAAAACCGCAAAGACTGCGCCTACAGTCTTCACGCCTCTTTGCATCATCCCTTTTGTCATACCCTTCATTCTGCTGCCCCTTTCTTTGTGTCCGGCAAAGATGCCAGACGGTTTGTTTGCCAATTTGGCTGATGGGAGAATACACTGCCGGTCAGTTCCGTACCATGGGGTGAAACCCCACCACAGCAACGGCGGTGTCACACAGGGCGAACGCATCTCATTTTTTCGCAAAACCCGCCAATTTGCGGTTTCACTCGGATGCCTCGCCCGTGGATACACGGACGGCATACCGGTGAAACCGCTGAATGACGCAATAATAAAAGTTTTGAGCGAATGTTCGTTCCGCCGTCCGTGTATCCACGGGTGAGGCGGACGAAACATTCGCTCGTTTTTTGCGGTTTTTGCGAAACGTGTTCTTTTTGTTGCAGCAGGGGCAGAAATTTAGATGCGTTCGCCCTGCGGTGTCACAGACGAGCCTCTTGCAAAATTCTTGCCACCGCTCGGCCGCAGGTTTCAGAGTTCAGTCAGGCTAACACGTGGAGAGGCCGCGTCAACGGCCGTTTTTGGTTTGCACCGCTTCCTGAAAGTTGCGATCAAAGCCAATCCCGCAACCACAAGGGCTGCCGAAGCAGGTTCTGGAACTGCGCCGATGGTGTTGCTGTCGAGCGTCACGGCCCCTGTATGCGCGAAGAGCCCGCCGTTCACTGTGGCGCCGGTGTTGAGCGTGATGCTCGTCTCGGCAAGGATGGTTCCGATAAACTTCGTGCCCGTGCCCAGCGTGGCCGATGACCCAACCTGGAAAAAGACATTCCAGTCGACGGCGCCGTTGAACGCATAGATCTCCGAATACGACGAGTCGGTCGTGAGCGTGCTCCCAATCTGGAAGATAAATTCGGGGTTCGTCTGCCCCCGACCATCAAGAGTGAGCTTCCCCGTCAACAGAGCCGAGCTGCTAAAAAAATAGACGCCCGGAGTCAGCACCCTCCCCCCGCCCAGATCTTGCCCTGTCAGGTTCTCCGTGTAGTCAAGGGCCGCAATCGTGGTGTAAGCCGACCTGGCGTCGTCCCTGGCCTTAATCGTATCCGCGTCATTAATCGCGTGAATCACCCCGTTCACGACGGCATCCCCCCTCGTGAATGCTGTCCCATAGCCGACATCGCCGGTTATTTTCGTTGCACCGGTACTGGTCGTCGCAGTGCCGCTGATGAGCGCATAACCCGATGCCGTGCCCATGGTAACGGCGTGAGCCACAAGTCCTGTGCAGAACGCACTTCCGCACACGGCCAGCAGCGCAATTCGCCTGACCCGCGCCGCCTTTTCCAGCCTAAACGTCTGACGAACGCTCGCAATACTGATTCGTTGCATGTGATCCCCCTGTTTGTTTAGATCGGACAGGGACATTCGCCCCACCCGGGTAACAGGGTACCTGACCGTGCGAATCAGAGCCATGGGGTGTAACCCTACCGGGGGCGCATGGCAGTTCTGATGAGGGTTACTTCCCCATCCGAACTGCCATGCGCCCCTACCGGCTACACGACCGTCAACTGGACGCTGCTTTCGATGATGCCCACCGCGATGGCATAGCGGGTGAGGCTGGCGGTGTCGTGAATATCGAGCTTCTTCATCAGGTGGTCCCGATGCTTTTCAACCGTCTTGATGCTGATGCCGAGGTCATCCGCGATCTGCTTGTTGGGGGCACCCTCGGCAATCCGTTGGAGTACCTCCATCTCGCGCGAAGTCAGACGGCCGGTTTCGGCCTTGGACAGGCCCCTGAGATTCAGCGATTCCTGTTGCTGACGCTGGAGTCGCTTGGCGATGGAGGACGTGAATACCGTTTCGCCCTGATGCGCCCTCCGGATCGCGCGGGACAGCTCGTGCGACGAGGCGTGCTTGAGCAGAAAACCCGCCGCGCCGAACGCGATCGCTTGTTCAACATAGGCGTCGTCGCTGTGCGCGGAGAGAATCAGCACGCGGACTTCCGGCACGGCCTGACGAATTTGCCGGGTGGCTTCCAACCCATTGAGCTGCGGCATGGCGATATCCATCAAAACAACCGCAGGGCGCAACGTTTTCGCCAACGCCACCGCCTCGCGCCCCGTCTGCGCTTCGCCGACGATGTCGAGATCGGCCTCGGACTCCAGCAGTTTGCGCAACCCTTCGCGGACAACCGCGTGATCGTCAGCCAGCAAGATGGAGATGCGTGTTGAGGCTTTCATGTTCGCGTGCACTCCTTTGCGTCGGTTCGCGAGCGGACCTGCGCGTTGACGGTTGTGCCCGTGCCCGGCACAGACACGATGCTGAATTTTCCGCCGACCATCTCCATCCGCTCGCGCATGCCGATCAGACCCAGGCGCTTGCTCTCGTTGGCATGCAACACGCCATCCACGTCGAAGGCCTTGCCGTTGTCGGTGATTTGCATCAGCAGGCCGCCCGGCACCCGCTGAAAACTCACATCGGCCCGGGTCGCTTGCGCATGACTGGCGACATTGGCCAGCGCCTCCAGAGCGACGCGGTACAGCGCCGTGCGCTTGGGTCCGTTCACGTTCTCGATCCCCGCGAACGCGGTCAAACCGACCCGGATGCCCGTCCTTTTGGAAAAGCTCTTCGCGTATGCGTGGAGGGCCGGAATCAATCCCAAATCGTCCAGCATGGTCGGACGCAGGTGGCGGGCGAAAAGATGCACGATGTTGACGGCCTTTTTAACCGTC
>JBAXWO010000410.1:0-3178 GCA_037128375.1 bacterium | reverse complement strand
CGGGATAACGCATCCAGTGCCACGTCTTGTACGTCGCATTCTCGCCGAACAAAAACGGGGCGGTGTCATTGATTTTGACCGAGAAGGAGTTGCCGCACTCGTCCTCCCACCAGACGCGGCACCACAGCGTGTAATCGCCATCTGTTGGCACATTGACCGTCAGCACCGCCTGGCCATGGGGATTATCGGGCGGATTCCCCTTACCCTGGGGGATCTCGAGATAGGCGGCGTTCGCTGCGCCCGGCACGTACTTCGAGCCTTCGGGCACGGCGGCCTCCCGAACGACGGCCACAGGGGCCTCGATGGGTTCAGCCGATTCAGCCTCGACCGTCACACGCCCGTTTGCCAACCCGGCAAGAGGCAAAATGGCCAGAACAGGGAGGCCCAACAACAAAGAATGCCATTTAGTCATGCGGAGACATTAGCACATTTCAGGGTTTCAAACAAGGGAGGTAATTTATCCCTCATGTGGCAAGATTACGCTTGTTTGCATACAGCAACCGTCATACACTCGCTGCACGAGGGATAAAACGCTATTCGTTGGCCCGAAATTATCAAGGAGCGCCGTCATGAAACAGCCGGAAGAAGTACCTCCTCCGCACATTGCATCCCTCTGCGTGTTCCGCCCCGAGCACCCTTTCCGGCGACATGGGCCACGACCCGCTGGCTGCCCGACACAGGTTGTCGCGCTGGTGGCGTTGTTTTGCGCAGCCGGACACGCAGGCCAGGCCGCACAGTTGCCGGACCCACCGGCGCCGATCATCAACCCGAACGGCGGCGCGTTCGATCAACCTAAGGTTGTCACGATTACCCAGCCTCCAATGTCGGTCCTGACAAACACTCCAGATTGGCGCATCGGGACGAAGCATCCGACAGAGAAGATCGAGGAAGGAGCGGCTCTTTCGAACGACGGCGAGACGGTCATGGCCATACGGGCGCGCACCAACACCGACAACATGGGGAAGTTTCCGTGTGTCAACCTTTCTCCTGACCATGGCAATATTCCCTTCTATATCTGGTCGCTGGAAGATCTTGCCGGCGGCTATCAACCCTCTTTGTTCGCCGGGGTGACGGAATCCGTCGACTGGGATGGAGCAAACCGTGACTTCTACTTTGGAGAAACCGGCAACCGTGTCTTCCTGTTATTGCGCCAATGGAAAAACAAGGATGGCGACGGCGGTGGGATCTCACTGTGGAGTTGCGCAAATGGACGACCTCAGGAGATCGAAACGCAGAAATTGGCGGAATTCGACCGGAGACCGATGAACATCTTCGCCAAGCAACCGGTACGGCTCGAATTTTACGGCAAGAAGGTCCGCGTCCGCGTTGGCGAGAGTCCACTCATGTGTCCCACGACCGATGCCGACGGATGGGTCACCTACACCGGCGACGACGCCAGCGGCCGTGTTCCGGCGGCCCTGGGCCCAACTAGGTTCTGGATATCTCTGGCGGGAGGCGAATTCAAGGGCGCACGCGAGCTTGTGCTTTCCGATTCACCGCCACCGAACGTACGCTTTACCTGTGACGGCTCGGAGGTGACGGCGGACTCTCCCGTTCTGAGTCGCCCCCTCACCGTAACCCACAACGTTGAAATCCGTGCCAGCAGTTTCTACGCGAATCATCGGCGTTCAAAAGAAACTGTGGCGACTTTTCTCTCGAAACTGCCGTTGCTGCCGACCGAGTCGTACGTCTCGCCCATCTACCTCACGATCCCCCATGCCCCCCTCGACGGAACTCCGGCCCAGGTCAGTATCGACGGCCCGAACGGAACGGTCGAAGGGCTGGCTCTCGGAAACCTGCGCTATCGTCTGCTCTGCCCGCTGAATCCGAACAAATCCACACCGCTTGTCCTGCATCGAAATGGCATCAAGGCTCTCAAGGAGAAGGTGGTGTGGCGGCCGTTCGCGATCACGACGAAAGCGGAAAACACCAGGCTCACCATCCGTCGTGGCGAGACGTTGCTGCTCACTGCGAAGGCCAGCCGACAGAGCCTGCTGCGCATCGAGGTGGTCGATGGAGCAGGCCAGCCGTATCGGTCGTTTACCGGCACGGGGGGGGATCTCTTTCCCAGTCTCTTCGACCGGGCGGGTGCATTCAGAGCAAACGCCACGCTCGACGACATTCCGGCCGGCGTGGTGGATATCACGGTGACACCGGTGGATTTTAAGGGACCTATCGCCTGCCAGGTTGGTCACCAACGCGAAAAGGAGGTGGCCGTATACGGATCAATGGACGGAGTGTTCTTTACATCGAGTGCTCCCAAGATCATGCGCGTCAGCGTCGGAGAGCCAACCACGGAGGGTGTCCGACTGAAGCTCGAAGCGCTCCAGTACGGCAAGCCGGCGCTGCAGGTGCGTCTCGGCAGTCCCACAGGTCCGGTCTTTGGCGAGCAACCTGTCGATCTGTTTACCTTGGAGTTGGCCGGATCCTGCCGCGTCGGGAACGGGAACGAACCGACGGGTGTACCTATGGCCATGCACATGCGCCCCTATCTCGGGAACCTTCGGATTGATGTCTCCATGGAAGCCACCTTCTCAACTTTCGACGGCAACGCCCGCAGTTTCAGTGTCAACACATCCGATACGACAGCTTCCACCAACCTGCCGGGGTTTCGATCCGAGGTCGATAAGGCTACGGGCGAAAAGATCGGCATCGTCGACTTCACGATCGAGATTCCAGAAACGGAAGATGGCTGGGCCTTCGGCTCCGGTGTCTCGGTCACAGAGTGCGACTTCCCGTACACCCGAGTTGGAGGATTGTAACCGCCCTGTAGAAACCGGCCAGCGGATGCAGTTGAAATCGGGGTTAATAAGGAATCCGCTTGTTGCAGTACTGACATGAGGGAGGAGCTGATTCCTCCGGGAACTTGTCGGGCCGGAAAAGGATTGCTTGTCTGGATCCCCTTCGCGATCACGGCGGGCAAGAGAGGATGATGAGATCCCACACGGTGCCCGAACCTAGCGTCGCTCCCGCGCCGCAGGCTCAGCAGACGTTGGCAATTGGAAAAGGAGATCACAAAATGGGATATCACTGGCCGCACGTAGGATAAAATGCTAACAGATAATCACCCGCTAACAAGCTGGTGGATTTTACCGGCGATGATGGCCATCAGAGCTGAGACCAGCACGAACGCCAGGCAGTGGGTCTGCTTTTCGCCAGCGGCCGGGAAACAGGTCAG
>JBAXWO010000041.1:0-11419 GCA_037128375.1 bacterium | reverse complement strand
GACCGGGCAACAACGCGGTCAATCGATTGAATCGGACGCCACTTCTGATCGATTTGCGATGCTCGGTTCAATGGTATTATGGCTGTTCTGGCCCAGCTTCTGCAGCGCCATCGTTCCTATTGAGGAAATGCCAAGAACCGTGGTCAATACCGTGCTCTCGCTGTCGGGTGCTACCCTTAGTACCTATCTGTTGAGCACGTTGTTCCGTCGGGGCAAGACCTCGATTGCCGACATGGCGAATGCGGCTCTAGCCGGCGGTGTGGCCATCGGCGCGACGTGTAATGTTGTGGCCCCGGGGATGGCTTTCGGCATCGGCTTGCTGGCAGGGGCTATTTGCGTCCTCGGCTATGTGTTCGTTCAGCCTGCCCTGGAATCGCGATTCAAGGTGGTCGACACCTGTGGAGTTCACAATTTGCATGGAATGCCAGGTTTGGTGGGTGGCCTGATTGTTCTATGGGTGGTGCCAGGCGCGGCCCAGGCTCAACTCATTGGCATCGTTATCACCGTCGTGCTGGCTCTCGGGTGCGGTCTCTTGGCCGGCGCGCTGATCAAACTTACCGGAACCACGCGTATGGCTTATAGTGACCGGGAGGAATTCACTGGCGTTGAATAGCCCTGCAGTTGGGCTTCCAATTTCTCCCAGCGGCGATAGGCGGCCTCAAGTTCGGCCACCAGTTCCTCCGTGCGTTGCCGGGCGTGGGCGATGGTTTCCCCATCCTGGCGGTAAAAGGCCGGGTCGGCCATGCGGCCGTGCCACTGGGCCTGCTCCTCTTCCATGGCCTCGATGCGGGCGGGCAGCGATTCCAGCTCCCGCCTGTCCTTCTCCGAGAGATGCTTTTTCCTGGGCGCCGGTTCGGGGCGGGGCGGAGCGTCCTTTTTTTCGGATGGTTTCGGCGCGGGGGGGAGCAGGCGGCGTTTTGCCCAATCGTCATAGCCGCCGACATACTCGTTGACGTACCAGCCCTCGTCGGGGCCCAGCCACTGACCCGGTCGATCAGGGTGGTGTTTTTCGAAGGCCAGCACGCTGGTGACCACGTCGTTCAGGAAGGATCGGTCGTGGCTGACGAGCAGCACGGTTCCGCTGTAGGCGGCCAACTGTTCCTCGAGCAATTCCAGCGTGTCGAGGTCGAGATCGTTGGTGGGCTCGTCCAGTACAAGCACGTTGGAGGGTTGGGCAAACAGGCGGGCCAGGAGGAGTCGGTTGCGTTCGCCGCCCGATAAAACGCACACGGGCTGACGGGCCCGGTCCGGGGTGAACAGGAAATCCTCGAGATACCCGACCACATGCCGCCGTGTTCCCTGGATCATCACAAATTCCTGGCCCTGACTGATATTTTCGGCCAGGGACGCCTGATCGTCCAGTTGGGCGCGGAGTTGATCGGAATAGGCGATCTTGAGATTGGTGCCATGTTCGATGCGGCCGGCGAGGGGTGCCAGCGCCTCCCCGCCACCGTCACGGGTCTGTCGCGCGGGTGCTTCGAGCAGGAGTCTTAGCAGGGTGGTCTTGCCGCATCCATTGGGGCCGAGAATGCCCACCTTGTCGCCGCGCGCGAGCACGGTGGAGACGTCGTGGAGCAGGGGCCGGTTGCCGTATCCGAAGTCGACGTGCTCGGCTTTGATCACGATTTGTCCCGTTCGTCCGGCTTCCTGGATGGCCATCTGGACGGTGCCGCTGCGATCCCGGCGCTGGCGGCGGTCGGCGCGGAGCGCTTCCAGGGCGCGCAGGCGGCCTTGATTACGGACTGCCCTGGCCTTGACGCCCTGCCGCTTCCAGGCTTCTTCCTTTTCCAGGCGGCGATCGAATTCCTTCCATTCCCGGGCTTCGGCGTGGAGGGCCTCCTCCTTGCGCTTCAGGAAGGTGTCGTAATCGCACTGCCAGTCGCTCAGCTTGCCCCGGTCGAGTTCGACGACCCGCGAGGCGAGCTGGCGGAGGAAGGTGCGGTCATGGGTGACAAAAAGAAAAGTCCGGCAGCGGCGCAAGAGGAATGTCTCCAGCCAGGCGATGGACTCCAGGTCCAGGTGGTTGGTCGGTTCATCAAGCAACACCAGATCGGGCGAGCCGAGGAGCGTTTGCGCCAGCAGCACGCGGCGCCGGGTTCCGCCGGAGAGGGATCCGAAGTCCGCGTCAGGATCGAGATTCAGCCGGCTGAGGATCTGGGTGGCGGCCAGGTCCTGGTCCGGATCGCTCGAATCGGGACAGACAATATCGAAAACGCGTCCCTGGAGGTGGACGGGCACCTGTTGGGGGAGCCGGGCGACGCGGAGGTCGGCGGATCGGATGATCTGGCCGTCATCCGGCGGCGACTCCCCGGCGAGGATCCGCAGCAGGGAACTCTTGCCGCTTCCGTTGGCGCCGAGCAGGCAGATTCGATCACCGCGCTCGATGTGAAATTCCACGTCGTCGAGCAGGGGTTTCCCGCCATAGCTCAAACTTACGTTTTTCAGACTGAGTAAAGCCATGGGAGCGATCCGTGATCAAAGCGGCGGGTACTATGAGGAGTCGGGTTCCGGTTTTCAAGTGTTCTTCCTCCTCAACCAGCCATTGTCATGACGGCTGACGCCCTTCAGCCGGTCTCTGAAACAGGTTGACGGCCCTTATTACAATTGCCGGGTCGATTGGGGGCCTTCTTGAACCTGCGCCGTGTTTATGCCATCATAGGACGTTTTACAGACGGGTGGACGAATGACAGAACGAGGAACGCAGGATCTGAGTTGGATGGTGGAGTTGAATCCGCAGCAGCGGCTGGCTGTGACGCATGGGGAGGGCCCCATCCTGGTTGTCGCGGGCGCCGGCAGCGGCAAGACGAGGACCCTGGCCTACCGTGTGGCCTACCTGATCGCCAACGGGGTGCCGCCCGAGCGGATTCTGCTGATGTCGTTCACCCGGCGTGCCGCCGAGGAAATGCTCGGTCGCGCGGCCAGCGTGTGCCAACGGGGTGCCGCGGTGACCGGGCGGGTCTGGGGCGGTACCTTCCACGCCATCGCCAACCGCCTGCTCCGCACCTATTCGCGGCAGGCCGGGCTTCAGGAAGACTTCACGGTGATGGATCAGGCCGATGCCGAGGATCTGCTGAACGTTGTGCGTCACGAACTCAACCTGGCCCGCGGCGACAAGCGTTTCCCCCGCAAGGGAACCAGTCTGGCCATCTATTCCCGCTGCGTGAACGGCTCCGAGGCGCTGGAAACGGTGTTGACGCGGAACTACCCGTGGTGCCTGGAATACAAGGAGCAGCTCAAGGCGTTGTTCACCGGCTACGTCCTTCGAAAACAGCAGCGGGCCGTTCTGGACTATGACGACCTCCTGTTCTATTGGCTGCAACTGCTGACAGATGAGGGGATGGCCCGCGAGATCGGCGGGCACTTCGATCACGTGCTGGTCGATGAGTATCAGGACACCAATACCGTCCAGTCGGACATCCTGCGCGGTTTGCGGCGGTTCAACTCCAACATCATGGTGGTGGGCGATGACGCCCAGAGCATCTACAGTTTTCGCGCCGCCAATGTCCGTAACATCCTCGATTTTCCCAAGCAGTTCAGCGGGACGACCGTGATCACGCTGGAACAGAATTACCGGTCGGTCGAGCCGATTCTGGAAACAACCAACCGTCTGATCGCCTACGCGAAGGAACGCTACACGAAGGACCTCTGGTCGGCCCGCAAGGAGGGGGCGCGTCCCGTCATTGTGACGTGTCGGGACGAAGCCGCGCAGGATAAGTACGTGGTGGAGCGTGTGTTGGAGCACTACGAACAGGGCGTTCCCCTGCACAAACAGGCCGTGCTGTTCCGCGCCGGGCATCTCTCCGATTCGCTTGAAATCGAGTTGACCCGCCGGAATATTTCCTACCACAAGTACGGCGGGTTGAGATTCCTGGAGGCGGCGCACGTCAAGGACCTGATCAGTTTCCTGCGCGTGGCGGAAAATCCGGTCGATGAAATCGCCTGGTTCAGGATTCTGCAATTGATCGAAGGGGTGGGACCCTCCACGGCGGCGAAAGCCATTGCGCATGTGGCCAAGGCGCACGATGCGCGGGCCATCAAAACGTTTGAGCCGCCGGCGGCGGCCCGGGCGGGTTGGAAAGACCTGGGGGCGCTGATGGATGATCTGGTGGCGGCAGGCGAGGGGTCCCCCACGGTGCATGTCCAGCGTATCCGGTTATTCTACGATGGCATGCTGGAGACCCGTTACGACAATGCGCAAGCCCGGCGGCGCGATCTGGAGCACATCGAGCAGGTGGCCTCGGGGTACAAGTCGCGCCGGCAGTTTCTGACGGATCTGACCCTTGATCCGCCGAATTCCACAAGCGATATTGCCGCCAATCCGCTTAAGGACGAGGACTGGCTGGTGCTGTCCACGATCCACTCCGCCAAGGGGTGCGAATGGGACGTGGTCTATCTGATCCACGCCTCCGATGGCTGCCTGCCGTCGGACATGGCCACGGACAACGACCGGGAGATCGAGGAGGAGAGGCGGCTGGCCTACGTGGCCATGACGCGTGCCCGAAACTTTCTCTATGTCACGTGGCCGTTGCGGTACTATCACCGGTGGTCGAGTTTCACGGACAAGCATCTTTACTCCCAGGTGTCGCGATTCCTTACGGATGACGTGCGGGCGACCTGTACGCTGACCTCGGCCGGGACCGGCGGCTATTCCCATGATGAGGAGGCGTACGTGGGGGACGGCGGGGATATCGTCGGGCGGGTACGCCGGCAGATTAATTCCAAGTGGGAATAATCGTGGGAGACGGCAAGGCGCTAAGCCACACTTTTTCGCGCAGGGCGAGGGTGGCCGTGACCCGGGGAACATAGTCCTGGGTTTGTTCAGGCAGGTAGGGGGCGATTTCTTCGAAGGTCGTGGCCTGATGCCGTTTGAGCAGCCGGCTCACGAGGCCCTCGCCGGCGTTGTAGCCGGCCAGCGCAAGGTGCCAGTTGCCAAACCGTTTGTGGAGCAATGCCAGATACCGGGCGGCCGCGTGGGCGCTCTTTTCGGGCACGCCCCGGTCGTCCGTTCCCGGGGCCAGCAGGCCGAACCGTTCGGCGGTGGCCGGCATGAACTGGAAAAGTCCCCGTGCCCCGGACGCACTTTCCGCGCCGGGATCCAGACAAGATTCCACCTCGGCGATCCAGACCAGTTCAGGGGGGACGCCCTCCCGGGCGAACGCCTCCTTGAGCTTCGGCATCAAGGTCTTCGCCCGGGCAGGGGGGGGCACCCCGGCGAGGGTCCGGGCCCATCGGATCGCCCGGACAATTCGGGGCAGGGCGCATGCGCCGAGGACGTCGTCTTCGGCGCCGGCCTTGGCGCCGTAAGGCTGCATCCGCATCAATCGGCCCCCGGCAGCGTCCTTGAAGGCGGGTTCAAGGTCGCTGCCGAGCGGGTGTGCCATGTCAGGTGCAATCCATTGTTCCCGGGCGATGAACGTCGTCGGGGAGGACTGAGGCGCATCGTCGGAGGGCGAGGGCCGACCGACAACAAGTCCGGCGGTCGCCGGCAGAGAAGCCGTCAGGATCAGCGCCAAACCTAGGGAACCTGCCAGGCGTTTCATGAGTTTCGGACTACTTTTTCGCGGCCAACCGGGCCTTGCCGACTTCTTCGCGGATAGCCGCCAGGCGATCGGGTATGGGCAGTTTCTGGGTACACGCTTTTTCGCAAAGGCCGCACCGGGTGCAGCGGTCGAGATAATCGTCCTCCAGCTTGATGCCCCAATGCCACTGCAGGCGGTTGATCATGTCGGTCGGCCCGTTGCTTAGTAGCATGTGATTGTAAGCGTCGAGATAACTGGGTATGGGAATGCCCTGCGGGCACTCGTCACAGTACTGACAACCGGTGCACAGTTCGTTGAAGGACTCCTTGATTCCCGAGCGGATTTCGGCCACCTGGGTTTCCGTAAGGGGTCGGAAACCGTCAACGGCCCGAATGGCCTCGTCCACCTGGGTGGTGTTACCGAAACCCGGAAGGGCGACGGTAATACGGGGATCGTTGATAATGAAGCGGAGCGCGCCTTCCACAACGGTCTCATCCTCGCGGGTCCGCACGAAGCCGAACCGGCCCGGTTCGCGCGGAATGATGCCGCCGCCGAGCGGATTCATGGCGACCACGCCCCGCCGGGCGTTCGCGGCCGCTTCGACGCCGGCCTCCCGATAGGCGAAATTCATGGCCGAATAGCCCAGCAGCACGCCGTCGAAGGGATAGTCTGCCAGCAGGTCGCCAATCGCGGCGCCGGTCATGTGGGAGGAGACGCAGATATGGCGGATCAGGCCCTCCTCCTTGAGACGTTCGAACTCCTTCAGGGCGCCGTTGCGTTTGCGTTCGGCATAGGCGTCGGGCGTGAGAATGCACCACATGTGATAGAAGTCGATATGCTCCAGACCCATGCGGGTCAGGGAGGTTTCCAAATCGCGCCGGACGCTGGCGGGATCGCCGCCGAAGGTCTTGCTGGACACGTAGAAGGGGCGCTGGGCGCGTTCCTTCAGCATCGTTCGGAAGGCGACGCCCAGCAACTCCTCGGACTTGCCGTATCCCGGGGCGGTATCGAAGTAGTTGATGCCCTGGTCGTAGGCGTATCGCACCAGTGCGGCGCATTGGTCCGTGTTGTCCTGGTCCTCAAAGCGCATTCCGCCAAAGCCGATGGCCGACACCTTGATTCCCGTTGCACCGTAGAGTTTGTGAATCACAGCCTGATCCCCCTTGATGGCATGGTTAACAGCGGGCGATTCTATCAGAAGCGGGGCACAGTCGTCCAGAACACCGAGTGGGTTCAAGGGGGGCGCACGGTAATCTGATAGAAACGGGATGGGAGGACGACGGTGCGGTCGGTGTAGGTCATGGTGCCATTGAGGCCGGGTACATCGGTGAAGTCGGAGACGGATGACCAGTTGGTGCCGGAAAGCAGGCTGTCGCGGTAGTGGAGGGTGTATAGCCGGTTGGTGATGGCGGGCCAGCGGAGGATGAGATCATGGGCGGGACCGTCCTGCGTGTTGGATAACCGCAGGGCGCTCGCCGGATCGTTTGCGTCGGTCCCCGTAAATTCCTCATCGGCGTTGGAGAGTTGGTCGCCATCCTGGTCGCCGGCGGCGTCCAGGACAAGGCAGGAGGCCGCCGCAGCTGAACCGATGAGTCCGGCGTGATCCTCCGCCCAGACAAACAGGGTGTTGGTCACGCCGATCAGGGCATTGGAGAGCGTGCCGGCTGTCGAGGCCGTCGGGAACCCGTTGGTGGAGCCCGCCTGGTTGGAGAAGGCATAATAGTAGTTTCGGATGCCTGAGGCGGTGTCGGAGAATCCTGTCCAGGAACCCGTTACCGGGGTGGGGCCGATCAGGTAGTTGCCGAAGGGACTGTGGGACAGGGTGACGACGGCGTTCGTGGCGGACGGCGGGGAACTGTCAATCCAGTACGGTCCCTCGATGGTTGCCGCGCTGACGTTGCCGCGAAGATCACGGGCGCGCACGAATACAAACCAGTTGGAACCGTCAGACGGGGCCTGCAAAGAGGATTCGAGATTGGTCGTGCTTCCCGAGGCGATGCCTCCGGTAGCGGTCGTACCCATTCCATAGTCGTAGTCGGCAAGGCCCACGCCGCTCCCGTCCCCGGCGGTCTGCCACTGGATACTGAGGTGGGAATTGGTCGACCAGGAGGCGGTGTCATGGGTGGTGGCCCACAGCCCTCCGGGCGGGTCGGGCGGTTTGTTATCCACCATGAAGGGCTGACTGGTGGTCCAGTCGCTCCAGTACACTCCGTCCCATAGCCGTCCCCGGACGATCACATCGGGTGAGAGCTCAATACCGCTACCGGAATCGGACGTATTCCAGATCGCGGTCAGGCTGTTGGTGAAACAAAGGGCGTTCTCGGAAGTCCTGATGTTTTCCACCTGAGGGGAATTGGTTGCCGCGAGTATGGACAGGCCGGATGCGTCCCAAGCGGCAAGGATCGCCAGATTCGACCAACTGGCGCCGCCGGTGGTTGACCAGGCCAGATCCAGGGCGCAGGTATCGCCATCGACATCATGGATCCGATTACTGACCGTCACGAATCCTTCGCCGTGGAGGGATGTTTGGAGGGCCTGCAAGCCGGATAAGACGGCGGGCGACCGGACTTGCATGAGGACGGGGATGACGCTTGTTGGTCTGTTGACGGCGTTGCCGTCCACTTGGATCGTGGTCTGCCGGTCCCCTGTGGGAATACCCGAGCTGTTGAACGTGACCGTGAGGTTGGTCTGTCCACCCGCCGGAAGGTCCAGATGGGCGGGGGCGAGGGTCAGCCAGAGGTTGGATCCGGAATCGGGGGTCACGACCACATCGTCCAGGTACCAGCCTTCTTCTTGTGTGTTGTCGTCCGTCCCGAAGTGGAAACGGAGAACGGCGGTCTTCAGCGCATAGGCGTCGAGGGCGAAGGTGGCGCGCTGCCATCCGCCCGTGCCGGCGAAGCAGGCTGTATCCTGAACCCAGGGGGACTTTGACCATCCCGAAATCCTGTGGGAGTAGCCTCCGGTTGGCGTAAGCTGTGTGAAAGTGAGCCCGGAGTTGGTTGAGAGTTCAACCATGCCGCCGTCCCAGGCGTAGCCGGGTTTCCATCCGGTCCGCGTCTGCTGGGTATCGAGTTCGCATTTGATCCAATGCCAGAAGGTCAGTTGAGCGCCGCGCCCCAGGACGATGGGCGGGGAGTCGAGCCGGGCATGCATGCTGGGGCCATACACTCGCGAGGATGCGTTGCCGCAGTACCAGGCGTGGGAATTCGAGAAGAAGCGGTTGGTGGAAAGGGTCCACAGATCTCCGGTCCCGCTGTGGGTCCAGCTGCCCGCGCCCTGCTCGCCCCTGTCGGCGAAGCCCAGGGACAGCAGGTAGGCGTCCATGACAAGATTCGTACTGCCGGGATTCGAAACCGACAAGGCTACGTTCGAGATGGTGGCCGGACGTAAGACCGTTTCGATTTCGTCGGGCGCCAGGTCGAGGAGGGGGTAGTCGACGCGGAAGGTGTGAGGTCCATTGGTGGCGACGCCCCCCCGTGCATCGGCCGCGAGCAAAAGGTACGTGAAGGTGTCGCCCTGGATCCCCGGTTCCGGAATGAAGGCGGTGTAAACATTGGAGACGGCGGCGGCGAAATTTGTCTGCGAGAAGGGCGCTCCGGATCGGCTCCAACGCAGCGTGGCCGAGGCCACGGTGAAGTTATCGGTGATGGTGGCCTGAACGACGTAGGGCGCCGGCCTTCCCTGCGGGGAGGCCAGGGGCGTGTGGAGGATCACGGGGGGGGAGGGCACGGAGTTGACGTCGCGCGGATCGGTGTGATCCAGGAATTCATCGAGGTTTATAAATCCGTCGCCATCATCGTCGACGCCGGGTACGGCGTTGGTGGATCCAAAGTGGGTGAGTTCCCACCAATCCTGGAGGCCATCGTTGTCCGCGTCCAGTTGCGAATCCATGTAGACGGCGTCCGCGTGGCGTGGTGCGGTTATGGGAATGCCGGTGACCGGATTGACGGCGGTATGATCGTTGTCCGGTTGACGCACGCCATCGAGCATCCAGCAAACGAACGCATAGTTGGTGCCGTTGAGGGTGACGGCGCCGGGCGCCGAATGCGTCACCCCGGTGGATCCGGCGGCCCACCATGTTGTGGTGGCAAGAATGCCGCCGATGTTCGCGGACTGGAAGAAGGCATACTCCGTGCGCCAGTTCCATTGGAGGGAAGATTCGAGTGACAGGATCCAGGTGACGGCATTGGAATCCCCGGATTCGGGTACGCTGCCCGAGCCTGTCCAGCCCGCGCATGCCCAGCGGGAGTCGTTCACCGGTTCCGTCAAGGCGTCCGCCGAGGCGTGTATCACCACCCCCGACGGATACTTGTACGGGCCATAGTCCGGCGTTACAGACGTGACTAAAGCGACCTGTTCCGGGTTGGCCGACACGGCAAGGCCCAGGGCCGGTGCGACCTGGAAACGGTGAAGGGTGGCCGGGGCATCGGAGGGGTGGCGGAGGGGTTGGCCGAGGACGGGAACGGCTTCAATCCAATAGCTGACCGTGGTGCCTTCCGGTTGCGGGGGGATTGAACCGCGGTATAGAGTGGTGCCCACCCTTGCCAGGGGGATGGCAGTGAAATTGGTCGACCCATCGGTATTCCAGAAGATGTGGAGCGCATTCGTGTCGACTAGGCAATCTGGTCCCACGATGGCCTCGATGTCATAAGGCTGTTCAGTGTGGTAAGTGTCGGGAAAAGGGGAATGGCGCAGACGGAAGAGGTTGAGAAGGGCTTTGAAGGCGTTCAGTCTTCCGCCGGTGACGCATTTTCCGGACATCGCGGAGATGGGATCCGTTCCGCTCAGGATGGCGTCGCGCACGTCCTGACAGGAGGCGTCGGGCCAGGTGCTCCACAGCAGGGCGGCAACGCCAGCGACATGCGGGGTGGCCATCGAGGTTCCGCTGATCGAGTTGTAGTTGGTCGGATACTCGCGCTGCGCCATCTCGGTCGTCATATAGGTCGGGAACGTGCTGAGGATGTCGACGCCGGGTGCGGCGAGATCAACCGTGGTCAGTCCGTACTGGGAGAAACTGGCTTTTGCATCGCGACGATCGGTAGCGGCGACGGAGATAATGTTGGACCAGGGATAGCAGGCAGGATAGAAGGGGTACACATCGTTGTTCCCTCCGTTGTTTCCCGCAGCGGCGACAAAAAGGATCCCGGCGTCGCCCTGTTCGCGGATGGCCTGCGAGAGGGACTCGGAATATCCGCCTCCTCCCCAACTGTTGCTGGTGAGGCGCACGTTGATGCCGGAACGGCGCAGGTTGGCGACGTAGTTCAGTGCCTCGATAGCGTCGGCATCGTCAGCATAACCGGCGCTGTCGAAGTACTTGAGCGCCATGAGGCGGGTTTGCCAATTCACGCCGACGACACCGGTGCCATTGTTGCCTGTTGCGGCGATGGTGCCGGCAACATGGGTCCCATGGAAATGGTCATCGAGGGGGTTGTTGTCGTTATTCGCGAAATCCCAGCCATGGACATCGTCGATGTAGCCGTTGCCGTCATCATCCTTGCCGTTGACGGTTTCCAGAGGATTGCTCCAGATGTTCGAGACGAGATCGGGGTGATTGACGTCTATGCCGGTATCGATGACCGCCACCACCACTTCGCCGTTGCCCGTGGCAATGTCCCAGGCTTCGGGTGCGTCGATATCGGCATCCGGTGTGCCGCCGGACTGCCCGGTGTTATGCATGCCCCAGAGTTCGGAGAACCGGGTGTCGTTGGGCAGTGTCTGGGCCACTTGGATGATGTAATCGGGCTCGGCGTAGCGGATCACGGGCCCCTCGCGATTCAGGGCGGAGAGGAGGATGGGAACGGTATCCGGGTCGGCGTCCGGAACGCCCACGAGGCAGAGCCCGGGGGTGTGGAGGGTTCGGATGACATGGGCGCCGACCTGTGCGGCGAGGGTTTCGATCC
>JBAXWO010000409.1:0-3183 GCA_037128375.1 bacterium | reverse complement strand
CATCCTTCTCCCTCGGATGGCACTTGGCGTGGGTGCCTTCAGGTCGGTTATTGTGAGCTTGGCATAGTGTTTCAGGGTCTCCAGGGATTCGTGTCCGAGGAGCTCTTTCACATGGTACATGTTGGCGCCGCCACGGAGGAGCTCGGTGGCACAACTCCTCCGAAAGGTGTGGGCTGTAACGCAGATGTCCAGCTTTGCCTTCTTCGCACACACCTTGATCAGCCGCCGGAACGTGTAGTACGGGAATCGCTTCCCGTCGAAATGAACGGTGGACGGCGTTGTTCCCAAGGAGTCGCTGGCTCGCTGCACCTGGTCTCAGTGCCGGTGTCGCCGTCGGCAGCCCCCGCTTGACGCCGGTACGGACGTGCAGACTGCACAATCATCTTGCGTCACAAGCACCTCAGCATCAGGGGGTTGTTGCGGAAGTCTTGCGGATGGACGTCGCGGCTGCTTTCGGATGGTTCGTCTGTCCCTCGGGCGCTCCTGGTCCAGCACCACGATCTTGTCGGCATTGCGGATGGTGCTGAGGCGGTGCGCAATCACGACCACGGGCATGACGGTCCCGGGCTGCTCCGCGACTGTACTGTGAGCATCCAGCACCGCGCCACCGACCATTACCGCCGTGATGCAACGACATCTCGCCCTCAACACGCCCCTCCAACGAGCAGCATGCGCAGACCCCACGGCTCGATATCACGCAGCGTGATGCGGCAGCCAGTGGCTTCCGGCTCCGTGGGCATGATACTGCTGCGCCGGCCGACCGCCAGCACACGAACCTGCCCGGCCTGCATGCGCAAGTGCACGGTAGCCTCTGGAATAACGTCCAGCCCGCCATTGAGCAGCATCACGGCCCCTCGCCCACGATCGGCGGCAACGCGGGCCACGGAAACCAGCGGCACTGTCTCGTCAACACGCACAGGCATCGCGTCGCGGGTAATCCAGTCGGCCGCGTTCTGCAACTGAAGCCGCTTGCCCACGCCGTGCAGGAACATCCAGGGCGCATAACCCATGACCACGACCCGGCCGCCCAGTTCGTTCTCAAAAGCCGTCATGCCGGGCCCCTGCGGCCTCACAAAGTAGTCTTCAATAACGGTCAGCACGCGGACACCGCCACCTATCGGCTCAAGAATATCGGCCATGCCACGGGCGTCCCCCCAGAACTCGATGCGCGCGTCTCGGACCTGGTCCGCCGCGCGTCCGTTCAGCGGGTCGTCCGTGAACCGCTCGCGCATGCCGTTGTCCAGCCGCCGGGCCAGCCGCACCCCGGTGAGATGCCCGAGCCCCCGCCCTTCCAGCAACTCGAGCGCGGTCGAGTCCATGAGCACACCGCGCGAGAACATCGCCTTCAATTCGTCATCGCTGAAAGCATCCGCCACACGGCCGCAGAGAATCGTCCCGCAAGATTGCGCATCCGAAGCCAACGGCAGACCGATATCAGCCAGCACCTTGGGCGGGGCGATGCTGTGCCAGGGCGACCAGCCTAGCCAGCTCTCCCCCTTCCGCACAGAGCGCCGGGCCATCAGCCGGGGACTCCATGCCGGCCAGAGGCCGGTGGTCGGGAGGCCCGCGGCATGCGCGACCCACTTCGTCCATGCCGGCCGGGCCGGCTCGATCGCATTGATCCAAGCCATGCTGTCCTCGAACGAGTTGGAAGACTGCCCCAGCATGTTGAATGCCACGCCGTTCAAGCCGTGGGCCAGGGCCAGACTGCATTCGTCCACCACGGCGGCGCCCGACTTCTTCAGCCGCTGGTAAGGGAAATTCTCCAGCTCGTACTGGATGTCGCGCAGCGCCGCTGGACACACCGCCCGCTGGCGGCCCATCTCCAACGCCTTGTCGACCATATCAAGCGGCGTGGCATCGGTGTAGAAGCCGCCGCCGGGCCGCCCCTTGGTTGCGCCCAGGGCGGCAAACCAGCGGTCAAACGCCTGGCCGGAATACGTTGTCCAGCCCGCCCCGGCCGTCATGAGCCCCGTGACGATCTTCGGGTTCACCTTGTGAATCGCGTCGCGAATATCCGCCAGCAGCGACTCGATGGAAGCGATGTTCTGCTCCACCCAGAGTTCGCGCACCCCGCCCTGCCCCGGAACGTCGAACGCCTGGACCAATTCCTCGCGCGTAAAGGACTTTCCGGCACGCTTGGCGAACAGCGCCAGACACGTCGGGCAGAAGCACCCCCAGGCCACGCCGTGGTGGTGCATGCGAATGTCGTCATCCACCCAGATGAAATCGGGACCGGCTTTGGCAACCAGTTCGTACTTCGCCCGCACGTAGGCTCTCATCTCCGGCGTATTGGGGCAGGCGCAGCTCTTCGACACACTGCCGTCGTGCCCAACCATGGCCTGGAACGGCAACGGCGGCATGTACGACCACGCCTCATTGAGGTGCCCGATGGAGCACAGCACGTTTATTCCGGCGGCCGGGATTCCGGCTTCCCTGAAGGCGTAGAGCCGCCGGGCCGCGATCTCCATGCGGCGCGCGTAGTCGGCGAGTGGAATGTAGAGATGATGCGTGACCGTCTCGAACATCGCCACCTCATCCACCACGGCCCGGTGCGAGAGAAGCAAATCCATCAGCCTGCCGAACTCAATATCAGACTCCCACGACTCCAGTCCAATCCGCCAGGAAAGAGTCAGTTTCTTCTCAGCCTTCTTCATTGAATGCCCCCTCCTCTCATCGTCGCTGAGCCATGAGATTCTTGACCGCCAGCATCTGCGCCTCGTTGGCCGGTTCCAGGGGCGAGACCACGGTACCTGCGCCGATGCCGAGCAGCGACACGGCATACTTGAGACCGGATATCCAGCACGGCCCGGCGAGAAGCAGCGCATCGCGGAGTTCGACCACACGGCGCACCAGCCGCTCCAGGCCCCGACCAAAAGCATTGCAATCCACCGCGTCCTGCGCATTCACCAGCGTGAGCGCCGGGACGACAACACCCTTCAAAGGATTCATTTCAACTCCCTTCTTGCCCCACTGTTCGAAGATGAGGACCTCGAACATCGCAGAATTCCTCGCCTAACTCCACATCTTTGTGTTCACCCTTTTCGGCCAAGAATGGCCGCTCACTGTCACTGCGGTGCGCCATTGGCGCCGCCTCATCCTTTCACATCCGGCTCACCTTCAGTTCTGTAGAACACAAGCCGGCTCTCCCGGGCCTTCTCTATGGTCACGCGCAGCCCGCCC
>JBAXWO010000408.1:0-3184 GCA_037128375.1 bacterium | reverse complement strand
GTCTAACTTCTTACAGAATGGGATGGCGCCGGAAGGGCGCCGGGTGTAGAGCATGGCGGTGTAGCGCCAATACGAAAGGACCGTCCAGTCATGAAACAAACGTACCTCTCTCTTTCCTTGGCCCTCGTTGTCGGCGCCCTAAGCGGTCTGCTTCCTCTCCAGGCCGCGGAACCCCAGCCCGCCGCCAAACCAGGTCCCGCCCAAAGCGAAGACCTGGGCGGCAAAGAGCGCTATGCCGGCTATGTGAGCACGGACAAACCCATCTACCGCGCCAATGAGCGGCTGTATGGCCGCTGCGTCATGCTCGCGGCGGATTCGCACATCCTGCTCAGCCAGAACACCCCCGTCTTCTTTGAAATCACCGGCCCCAAAGGCGACCGTGTCGCCTCCGGCCAGGCACCGGTCGAGAACAGCGTCGCCGGCCTGTCGTGGGACATCCCCGAGGGCCAGGCGGGCGGCGAGTATCTTCTTACGGTCACGAGTCCGCAGCTCGGGTTCGCCCCGGCCGTGCGCAAGTTCGACATCCGCGATTTCCGCGCCCCGCGCCTGAAAACCCAGATCAAGTTCCTCCGCGATGGATACGGCCCCGGCGATACCGTCAACGCCACACTGGAAGCCCTCCGCGCCGAAGGCGGAATCCCCGAGAACGCCAGGGTCCGGATCTCCGCCCGAGTGGACGGCGTCGAAATTCACGCGGCCACCGGCGCCCTTGACGGGAGTGGCCACTGCACGGCGGCGTTCAAACTGCCTGCCAAAATCGAACGGGGCGAAGGCTCGCTGGCGTTCGTGGTGGAGGATGGCGGCGTGGTGGAAACCGCCGGCAAGACCATCCCGATCCTCCTGCAGACGCTGGACCTGTCCGTTTATCCCGAAGGCGGAGACCTGGTGGCGGAACTGCCCTGCCGGGTTTACGTTGAGGGCAGGACGCCGGCCGGAAAACCCGCCGACATGAGCGGCACGATCGAAGACGGCAAGGGCAGGCAGGTGGCGGCCTTTCGCACCGAGCATGAAGGCCGCGGCCGGTTCATCTTCACGCCGGAAAAGGGCATGACCTACCGCCTGAAGCTCCTGGAGCCCTCCGGGATAACCCGAACCTGGCCCCTCCCCGAGGTCCGGGACATCGGCACCGTCATCCGCACAACGGCCGAGGTCTATCCGCGGGGCGAGCCCATTTCTCTGCGTGTGCTGACCACGGAACCGGGCCCCCTGACCGTGACGTTGCGCAAGTTCGAAAACGAACTGGTGGCGCTCAAGATCCGCGGGGCGGACAAGGCCGGCGAAGAGGCCATGGCCACGGCTACCTTCACGCCGCCCTCAGGCATCGACGGAGTGCTGATCGCCACGGTCTGGAACAGCCGCCATGCGCCGGTGGCGGAGCGGCTGATTTTCCGGGAACCGGCCAAGGCCGTTCAGGTCAAGGTCACGGCCAGCCGCCCGCGTTATATTCCCGGTGCGCCGGCAACCGTCACCGTCACCACCACGGATGAACACGGCGAACCGCAAAGCGCGATGGTCGGACTCACCGTCACCGATGACAGCGTCCTGGAAATGATCGAGAAACGGGAACAGGCGCCGCGCCTGCCGGTAATGGTCTACCTCGAAAGCGATGTCCGCGAACTGGCCGATGCCCATGTCTATCTTGACCGTGGCAACCCCAAGGCGCCCCTGGCGCTGGACCTGCTGCTCGGCACGCAGGGCTGGCGGCGCTTCGCGCTGGTCAACTGGAAGAAGTTTCTGGAAGACAACGGGGATGCGGCCCGGCGCGCGCTGGCCGTACGTCGGCCGGCTGTACGTACCGTTCGGCGATTCGAAGAAGACGATGGCCTGGATGAGAAGGCAGCCGGCATGGAAGGGGGAAAGGGCGGCCTGGGGGCGATTCGTTTCGGCATCCCTGAAGGTGCCGCACGGCCAGCCGAAGTCAAGGAAGTCGCCAAGCCCATGGCTCCCCGCCCGCTCGCTGCGCGTCCGATTCCGGATCGTATCGTTGCCAAAGAAAGAGAGGCAATCGGGGGGAGGAAGATTCTGGCAGCAAGGGACGCGGAGTTTGAAGACCGGTCTGATATACGTGCGACGACGTGGGTGACCGTGCGCGAATACGCCCACCAGGCACGCCCGGGACGCCAACCCAACGACCGCACGGACTTCACCGAAACCCTGTTCTGGAATGCCGGCGTCCAAACCGACGCCAAGACGGGGCAGGCGACAGTCTCGTTCGCGCTCAACGACGCCGTGAGCAGCTTCCGCGTCAGCGCCGATGCCTACATGAACGGCGCTGTCGGCAGCGGCACGGGCCTGGTGGAATCCGTCCAGCCCTTCTACGTTGAGCCGAAGCTGCCGTTGGAAGTGACCATGGGCGACCGCATCCGGCTGCCGCTAGGACTGGTCAATGGCACGACGGAAGCCCTCGATGGCGCGACGCTGAAACTCACCGCCGCCAAGGGCATCACGGCAGCCAACCCCGCCCCCTTCAGCCTCAAGGCCGACAGCCGCGTCCGCCGTCTGGCCGACGTGACGATTGGCGACATCGCCGGTGAAAACGACTTCATCGTCGACGCCATCGCCGGCGGGTATTCCGACCGCGTCACTCGCAAACTCCGCGTCGTCCCGCGCGGCTTCCCGGTCACCCTGGCCCGCGGCGGCATGCTGCCCCCGGACAGCGCCCTCACCTTCAACCTCGATATCCCCAAGAACCGCGTGCCCGGCAGCATCCGCAGCGACATCGCCATCTACCCCACCCCCATGGCCAACCTGACCAAGGCCCTCGAACGCCTGCTGCAGGAACCCTGCGGATGCTTCGAGCAGACGTCCTCCACCACCTACCCGGTGATCATGGTGCAGCAATATTTCACATCGCATCAGGGGGTGGACCCCAAACTGGCGGAACGCGGCAAGGATCTGCTTAAAAAGGGCTACGAGCGCCTGACCGGTTTCGAGTGCAAGCAGAAAGGCTACGAGTGGTTCGGCCAGGATCCCGGCCACGAGACGCTGACCGCCTACGGCCTGCTCGAATTCACCGATATGTCCAAGGTGTATGCGGTGGACAGCGGCATGCTGCAACACACCCGCGACTGGTTGCTCAAGGCCCGGGACGGCAAGGGCGGCTTCACGCGCGAGCGCCGGGCGCTCCACACCTGGATCGAGGACCGCGACTGCTCCAACGCCTACATCACCTGGGCGCTGCTGA
>JBAXWO010000407.1:0-3186 GCA_037128375.1 bacterium | reverse complement strand
AGGAGGAAACACAGACATGAGCAACGAAAACAACATTCGGAAACATACGATTACCGCGCTTGTCGAAAACCAGCCCGGGGTCCTCGCCCGCGTGGACGGCCTGATCTCGGGACGCGGCTACAATATCGAAAGCCTCAACGTCGGCCCCACCCAGGATCCCACGGTTTCCCGCATGACCATGGTGGTCCCCGGAGATGACCGCGTCCTGGAACAGGTCACAAAACAACTGAATAAACTAATCGACGTGATCAAGGTGACGGATCTCACCAAGGAGCCGTTCCTGAACCGGGAGTGCATCCTGGTAAAGGTGGAGGCCCAACGAAAGACGCGTTCCGAGATCATCGAACTGTCCGATCTGTTCGGAGGAGCGATCATCTCCGTCCAGGATAAGGCCCTGGTGATTCAACTCGTCGGCGAACAGGAACATGTGTCCGATTTTCTGGACTTGATGAAGCCCTTCCGGATTCTCGATGTGTCACGGTCGGGCGTGATTGCCATGGCAAAAATGTAAAAGGTGAAGCATGAGCAGGACAGCGGACAAGGATAGAGTCATCATTTTCGATACGACCCTTCGCGACGGCGAACAGGCGCCCGGCTGCAGCCTGAACCATCGCGAAAAGCTGGAGATCGCCCATGCCCTGGCCGCGCTTAAGGTGGACGTGATTGAGGCGGGATTCCCGATCGCCTCGCCGGACGATTTTGACGCGGTGCACGCCATCGCCGAATCCGTCAAGGGGCCGATTATCGCGGCCCTCTCGCGCACCATTGAGAAGGATATCGAGCGGGCCGGCAAGGCCATTGCACCGGCAGCGAAACGGCGCATCCATACGTTCAGTTCCGGCAGTGACATCCATCTGGAGAAGATCCTGAAGATGACCCGCGCCCGGAATATTGAGCGCTCGATCCAGGCCGTCACCTTCGCACGCACCTTCACCGATGATGTGGAGTATTCCGCCCAGGATACCACACGGGCCGACCGTGAGTATCTCGTGGATCTCTACACCGCGGTGGCAGAAGCCGGCGCCACCACCCTGAACATCCCGGACACCGTCGGGTACGCGATCCCGGAGGAATATGGCAACATGATCGCCTATGTGGCCGGGCGCGTGAAAGCCCGTGTTCCCGGCGTCATTATTTCCGTCCACTGCCATAACGACCTCGGCATGGCCGTGGCCAACTCACTGGCCGCCGTCAGAGCCGGCGCCCGCCAGGTGGAATGCACCATTAACGGGCTCGGCGAACGCGCGGGGAACACCTCGCTCGAGGAAATCGTCATGGCGATCCGCACCCGCCAGGACTACTTCAACCTCCGCACCACCGTGGATACCAAGGAGATCTTCCGCGTCAGCCGCATGGTCAGCCGCCTGACTGGCATGCTGGTACAGCGCAACAAGGCCATTGTGGGGACCAACGCCTTTGCCCACGAATCCGGCGTCCACCAGGATGGTATTCTCAAGGAACGCACGACCTATGAAATCATGCGTCCCGAGGATATCGGCATGGAGGGATCCGAACTCGTTCTCGGCAAACACTCCGGGCGTCACGCCTTCCGCGATAAACTCGTGAAAATGGGCATGATGCTGACCGACGCCGAACTGGAAAAGGCCTACAACCGGTTTATCGAACTCGCCGACAAAAAGAAGAACATCTACGAGGACGACCTGCTGTCTATTGCCCGCGACGAGATGGATGTGATCGAGAACGCGTTTGTTCTGGATTACCTGCACGTCTCCACGGGCACAGGCATCGTTCCAACCGCCACCCTCCGCCTCAAACGCGGCAAAGACGTTTTTCAAGACGCGGGATGCGGTGACGGGCCCGTGGACGCTTCTCTCAAAACCATTGACCGCATCACCAAGGTTAAGGGAAAGCTGCTTGATTTTTCGCTTCAAGCCATCTCGGCAGGAAAGGACGCGATGGGCGAAGTCACCCTCCGCGTGGCCTTTGGCGAGGATATCATCAGCGCCAAGGCCGCCAGCACGGATATTGTGGAAGCCGGCACCAAGGCCTATCTGTCCTGCGTGAACCGGATTCTTTCCAACCGAGCCGCCCACGCCAATACGAAACGCGAGCCGGGGGCGTCGCGGTGAAGGCTCTGAGCGGACATACCTTGCCGTTCGCGGTGCTGGGACATCCCATCGGGCACACGCTGTCGCCCGTCATGCATAACGCGGCCTTCGAGGCGCTCGGGATGGACGCCATCTATCTGGCATTCGATGTGGCCCCGGAGCGGCTGCTGGAGGTGTTGCCGGCCATGCAGACGATGGGCTTCAAGGGCGTCAATCTCACCGTGCCGCTCAAGGAGGTTGCCTACAAGGGGTTCTCCAACCTCGATGAGTCTGCCCGCCGCCTCGGCGCCGTGAACACGGTCGAATTCAGCCCCGATGGCCCGCGCGGGCACAATACCGACGGAAAGGGCTTTCTCACCGCCATCAGGGAGTCCTTCGGCACGGAGATCAAGGGGCTTACTGTATTCATCCTCGGATGCGGGGGCGCCGGCCGGGCTGTGGCCATTACGGCCGCCGTCGAGGGCGCTGATCGCATTCTGCTGGCCGATATTGACGCTCGGCGTTGCCATAACCTGGCGAAGGATATCGCCACTTTCGCGCCCGCCGCACGGGTGGAATCCGTGGGCACCGAGGCGGCCGCATGGTCGCACCGGCTCGGAGAAGTGGACCTGGTCGTTCAGGCCTCACCGGTGGGTATGAAACCTGACGACGTGTGTCCCGTGCCCGCTCAAGCCTTCCGAAAAGGACAAATGGCCTTTGACCTGGTCTATAACCTGCCTCAGACGTGTTTCACCCGGACCGCCTCCACCGGAGGAGCCAAGGCGGTGAACGGGTTGGGCATGCTCCTGCACCAGGGCGCCGAAGCGTTCACCATCTGGACCGGCCAACCGGCGGCAGTCGGCGTGATGCGTCAGGCGCTCGAGGGTGCGTTGTACAAGAAGTAGGGCGCCATGGCGGTTACAGACTGGATCGAGATCGGGCGGATGGATGAACTGGGGCGAATGGAATCGCCCGTCCATCGGCTCGATGCGCGAGCCAAAATCATCGTCACGCTCGTTTTTATCGTGGTGGTGATGTCGTTCCCCAGCCACGAGTTATCCGCGTTGGCCCCCTTGGCTCTTTATCCAACGGCGGTTCTCGTCGTCGGCCGGATTCCCGCGCGTCACATTCTCAGGAA
>JBAXWO010000406.1:0-3200 GCA_037128375.1 bacterium | reverse complement strand
CGCGCCGTCGGTGCCCGCTGCGGGGGCGTGTTCGGGTGAATAGGGGAGGCAGACCCTCAAGGGACGGGCCTTTCCGCATCCTCGCGGTCGCACAGGTCTGTTTGTGCGTTATGCATGGGTGGTCACTTTGGTTATGCGGCAGACAAAAAGGGAGCGGCGAGCACGGGTTGCGGCGACGTAGAGGAGAGCACGGGCACGTATCGCGGTTTCGTTGTCGTTGGAAAGTTCGCCGAATTCCATGGGGGCGACGAGAATAATATGGTCAAACTCTAGTCCCTTGACTCGGTGAATCGTTGCGAGACGAAGACCGGGCGAAGTGCAGTCATCGGCTTTGCCGGGCTCGACACGGTGTACGGTGGGACACACTAACGACACGTATTTCTGATAGTCGTCCAGTTCTCTGTGCGTACGTGCCACGAGGCAGATACTCTCGGGTTGCGCCTGTCCGCTTTCAAGAAGATGCTTGATGTGTTTGGCCGCCGATTCCCCCGCCGTCGTTTCGTTGGCGCATGATTGAACCACCGGCGCTTCACCGTGAACGAGGGAGCGGACCCCTTCCGAATCGTCGAACCCGGCATCGAGATCATCGAATGACACGCCTTTGAGCAACCCCGAGGCCCAGTTTTTGACCTCTTCGGTCGTACGATAGTTGATCCTCAACTTGCGGCCGCGACCGCGGATTTGGATCCCGCACTTTGATAGAACAACATGCTGACCATAAATGCGCTGGTGTGCGTCACCCGTGATGAACAGATCGTTCTTGTCTGCCGGAACCAGGGCACGCAGCAAGCGAAAGGCTTCGTTTCCAAAATCTTGGGCCTCGTCTACGACCACCGAGCGATAGGGGAAGGTGATGCCTTTTGCCTGGATCATTTTGACCGCCGTACGGAAAACATCCGCAGGCTCACACAGGCCGTGTTCGGTCAACAGAGCGCGGAATTCGCCAAATATGGGCCAGATTTGCCGACGGATGCCACGATCAAGACGGCGAGACCGGCCCAACCGCGAAGCCGTCATATAGGCCTCCATGATTTCAATACCATAGGCCTGAATCACGTTGTCCCACTCCGATCTGATGAACTCGGCCGATAGTTGGAGTTCGGACGGAAGTAAGCTCAATGCTTTCTGCCAGAGGTTGTCCCGGTTGTCGTCTTCGTACGCCATCTGGAGGTTAAAGCCCTGCTTTTCCAGAAAACGTCTGGCCCATGCGTCGAGATTGATCACCTCGATCCGCTCCCACTCCTCGCGTGAGCAGAGTTTCTTGAGATTACCTGCGATGTCGGCGGCCAGATTTCTGGTGAAGGTCGTGAACAGAACCTTCTGCCCGGCGGCGCAAGCGTTGCGAACCAGCCATACCGCGCGGTGCATGGCCACAACCGTTTTGCCAGTACCCGCGCTGCCAAGAACCCGAACAGGCCCGGCTGCCGCTATTTCCACCAAGCGGCGTTGAGAAGGATGCAGGAACACCCGCCATTGCTCCAACGGTGCGGAGAGAATGCTCTCCATTTCCGCCGCATCGGTAATGACGATGAACTGGCGTTTGGACCCGTCGCGCTCCATGGCTGCCGCGAAGTCTGTCGGATCGACCGTTTCTGCGCGATTGATGTTCAGCTCGGACCGTGCTTCGGCAACCGTATATCCGGCTGCCAAAAGGAATAGCCCCTCGAATGCCTCTTTAGGCAGAATTGCATCCAAGCGGTCCAACTGGGTATCGTCGGCGACCTCACGCACATGCTTGAGCATCGTTTCCGGAATTCCAAGAGAAAAAAGGTCGGCATCTGTACAGGCTGAGAAGAGACGTAATGCAGGTGCCACATCTGATGCCGGCTGGGTGGTGGCGGGTTTCTCAGCGGCCAGTATTGCTGTTGCCGCCTGCTCAGTCATGACAACCTGAACCGTTCCTGTGCCGGGATGAATGCCGCACGTCCGTTTCGTTGCCCACGCGTAGGCGTCGTCGTGTTTGTCCACCCACAACAGGACGAACACATTCCCCTGCTCCGGCTTCAACATGATTCCGCGGTAGTCATCGCCAATCCGCACCGACCGGAGATTGTTATCTTGAGCCCCTTGTATCTTTTCGAAGTTGATACCCGAGGTGTCCGGATTCTTTGTGAATTTGTCGAGAAACTCCCGAACCTTCTTCTGCTGTTTGTGAGGCAGCCCGGCGAAAGCCGAAAGGAAATCGGAACCGAGGGCGAGCTTGATTTGTCCGGGTGCATTTTTCATTGTTAAGACCTCAGTTTGGCTAACAGTGTTTCAAGGGCGTGAGTCTCAATTCCGTCGGCGGTGAAAGTGATGACACTCCACCCCGCGCGTTCAAAGGCGATCCGCTCGTCAGGCATGGACTCATCGATGACGGCTATCTTCATGTCTTCCCATGCCGCCTCGGCCGTGGCAATGATCATGCCGTTATCCATCAACTCGAAACCGAGGACCGGCAGAGGCACCTTCTCCTTGAGAATGGCCGTCAGCAGCGGCCGGATAGCGGGATGCGCCAGATCCATGTCGAAATCACTTTCCGTGCTTTCTTCGCCTGTTCCGGGCTGTTCTGAGGTAGGAGGCGTCCCGGCCGCCTCATAATACCTATACGCATCTGCGATACCCGTAAACAGACCGCGTTGCATGCCGCGGGCGGTGATCATATGCAGTCCGGAAAGGAACTGCAGCCTGTTCATCAGGCGCAGGAAGCCCCGCCAATGCCTGGCGAAATCCGCATTGCGGCTGGTGGCGTCATCTTCAAACCGCAGCAGCAGAAAGACATCGTTCACGTCCCGATTCTTGATGCCATTCAAGGTGGTGACGGTGATTGCGGCTAACTGGTCCGGGGATACCGCGTATATACCACCCAGACCGTCAGCAGGGGGCGTATCAGCAAGCGACGGGAGCGGGCTGGAGAAGGCTGTGAACCGCGAGAGCGTATCGGCAGCCAGCAACCTGTTGACCGGTTGCAGTTGCAGAGGCAAGGCTAGACCGTAAAGGTAGGCGAGCTTCTGCCAGAAGGTGGCCGAGGGGTAGGCGAGATATTCCAGAAACAGGCTCCAGCTTGTGTATGTGCCCGCGCTCCGCGCCCGTGACAGTTCATCGCCGGTGAGAATCATCGGTGCCAAGCGTTCGTTGCGCAGCCCCGCATGTTCCTCGCCCCAAAGCGTGGCAGGGATTTTAGAGGGCTCGTTGCGGTACTGGATGTCCTCCCATGAGAA
>JBAXWO010000405.1:0-3204 GCA_037128375.1 bacterium | reverse complement strand
GTCAAGAATGGAGTGCGGACAGAATGGAGTGCGGATGTCGCTCGCCTGCCAGATGTATTCATGAACGTTTTCTAAAAACAGGGTCACGCGAGGTGATGAAACGCACAGCATGGGCAGCATGGTCAGCCGTTGTTGTCTGGATGCAGCCCATTGTTATTCTCAGGTTAGTTGCAGGCCTTCCTTTATACCCTTCAGGAGTGCGTTGGCTTTCTGCGCGACCTCAGCCGAGGGCATTGTCTTTCCATCGCCCAACTCGATCCGTATCTGAAAGCGGATGGGTATGTTGGACTTTGTCTTGATCTCCAGCAGTTTGGGCACGATGTCGCCCAAGTCCTGGACCTGCGACGGTTCGAGATCGGCCACAGCCACCAGCACACCCGTCGGTGGTGGAGGCGGAGGAGGCGGTGGTGTCTTCCCTGCAACCCTGAACTTGGCGAACTGGGCTGACGGGAAGTCGCACGGCCAAGCCTGCGATCCGGCATCCAACTCGAGGAACCGCGCCTGGAGTGCGCCGCTAATGACGTCCCGCACCGTCTTCCAAGGCAGCGTCTTGCCCGACTTGACGGATAGCGCGGTGGCGACGGAGAGGCCGGAGGCGACTCGGCCTTTCCACGCATCTTTCAGGTTCTCCGGAAGGATCTCGGCGGCGGCAATAGCCGGAGGCGGCACGCAGAGCTTGCCGCTGGCGCTCAGAACGCCTGCCGGGATCGGTTCTCCGAGAATACTGGCAGGACCCGAGAGCATCCAGATGGACCCCTCTGCCACAGCGGCGGCGATTGCCGTCTCGATGACCTCCTGCGCGGCCTTCGGAATCTGCATGGGCTCCTGATAGCCGCCCCGATCCACCTGGACGACGATTTTACCGCCGAAGTAGTCGAACACCGCCTGGACGGCAATCTCGTCAGCGGTCCACAGCCCCGGCAGTTTCTTGGGCGCGAGCAGCGCCGGTGCGATATCCGTGAGAACGGCCGCTTCCGGCAGAACCAGTTCCATCGCCGGGTCGTTGAGCGCGTTCTCATCTGGCCTCGACATCCACCACGAACGCGACGTCCCGTCAGGGCGCGTCAGCCGCAGCACAAACGTGCCTTGCTCACAGCCTTCAACCAGCGTGTCCAGGATGGCACTGGCCTTCAGCATCTTCGGCAGATGGGGAAGCTGCGCGAACGCTCCCGCCAGGTCTTTCACCCGCCGCGCCGTCTCGCCCTCGCGCCACAGGTTGTACGGGCCGTCCGGGAGCAGAGCCTCGGCCGTGATGGCCGTGTCCTGGACGCGCGCCCGCTTATCGGCCTTGATCGTGTTGAAATGCGGGTCTTCCGTTACCGTGATCTTGAATGCCTGCGCGTCGTCTTTCTCGGAGACGGTGACCACGATGGAGTACGCCTGCTTGATGGCTTCCGGGATGCGCCCCTTCGCCTTGTCGATGTTGATCTGCATCGTTTGGGCGCGGGCTGGGTCCACGTTCCCGTCCTTCTGTTGCTTCTTCACGTCTTCGCGCACGACCTCCCATGCCAGATAGTCGCGCACGCGGGCCATGGCGAGTTCCATCCCGTCCTTGGATGGCGCAACCAGCAACACGGCGTTGCGGTAGACTCGTGGCCGATCCGATCCCGTGGTCTCGTCGAGAAACCGCCTGGCCTCTGCGCTGGGCTTGCCGGACTCCGATGCCGCATTCGGCCCGAGCACGGCGTAGTGGAACGCGCCGTCGTCTTCGATATCCTTTGGACGGGTCGGAAGCGTATGGACGCGGACACCGGCCGCCGAGGCGTTGGCGGTAAGTGCCTTGGCTTTGCCGATGTCATCGAGCAGACGGGCGCGAACGGTGTCGTCCGGGATGTTTTTTGCCGCTACGGCGTGCATCTGGGTGAGGTTCGGCCGGTTGCCCAACCGCCATGTGCCCGGAATCTGGCCATCGGAAACCGCCGTGTAGAGATCGTCCAACCAGTAGCTGGACTGCGACCAGCGGGTCAGTCCCTTCTCCAACTCGATCTTGTCGGGCCGCACGGACCCTAGGAGCACAGTCAGATCCCGCGTACGGGCAGTCATTCCAGGCGGTTGCGAGTGCAGGAACGTCGCCACGACAGCCTGTTCCACTTCCCGGTTCCTAAGCCCGACCGACTCAGTCTGAATCCGGCGGGCCTGACTGAATTCGCTGTCCAGAATGCCAGTCCACGCCTGTTTCTTGCCTTCCCACTCTTCAGTGTCCGCCACGGCCACCATCTCGCGCAGGGCCTCGGAGAGGCCTTCTTTGTCGGGCGCGGTCAGGAACACGGCCGGGCCCACCAACGGGCTGGTGTCCCATTTCTCCGCCTCGCGCAAGGCGAGGGCGAATGTCCGCAGCACACCACGTGTGCG
The DNA here is from genome assembly GCA_037128375.1 of bacterium. Classification (GTDB taxonomy): domain Bacteria; phylum Verrucomicrobiota; class Kiritimatiellia; order CAIKKV01; family CAITUY01; genus CAMBRF01. The sequence continues at coordinate 852 of JBAXWO010000405.1, read as the reverse complement.
CTGGAAGCGGGCGAGTTGCGTCCACTTCGAGTAGAGCACCTCTGTCAGGTCGGGATGGAACGGGAAACTCTTGAGGAAACGTTCCTCGGCCTCCGCGCCCTGCTTGGCCGTCTGCTCGTCCACGGCGGCGATACCCTTGATCGCGGCCAGGACATGCTGGCGGAAACCCTCCCGATCCTTGAGCGATTCTGGCGTGAAGAATCGGCGGCGCAGCACCTCGGCCACGTCCTCCTTCACAACCGGTTCGACAACCTCTTCCCGTTGCCGTTGGAAAACGTCTTCCAGTGCGGCATCAATGGCTCGGCCGAAAGTGTCGCTCATGCGCGGATCGCTGGCCAACAAGGAGACCACTATACACGTTCTATCGGTTTTTCCCGCTGCTTGCGTCAGGCATTGGAAGAAATTCTGCAACTTGTCCATCCAATCCCTGTTCTGGGCCACCTTTCCACGGGCGAACATCAACACTTCGTCAAGAAGGATAAGCGTCCCAAGCCCCTCCTTCTCCGGAATTTCCAGGAGTTCCCGCAGCAGGTTTTCGGCCGGAGCCGTTTCCCGTTCTTCCGCTTTGCCGTCTGCGTGGAGCAATTTCAAGCCGGCATCACCGGCCAGTTGATAAGCCAACACACTCCATGGATGCTTGAGTGTGCGGATTTTCTTGCCGTCAGGAGGACTGACCTCCATACCCTTTTCCACGTCCAGTTTGTCAAAACAGACTCCAGCAATGCGGCACTGGGGCGGTTCCTGGCCTATTTCTTGGACGAACTCCTTAACGGCGGGCAGGTCAGGCAGTTTTTTCGGATCCACAACCAGATGCCGGAGCGTAATCAGCGTGTGCGTCTTGCCGCCGCCATA
>JBAXWO010000404.1:0-3210 GCA_037128375.1 bacterium | reverse complement strand
GAGTGATTTTCTGGCCAACATGAGCCACGAGATCCGGACGCCCATGAACGGGGTGCTCGGGATGCTCGGACTCCTGCTCGACACGTCGCTGACGGCCGAGCAACGCCGGTATGTCGAAATTGTTCAAATGAGCGCCGAGTCCCTGCTGGGCCTGCTGAACGACATTCTGGATCTGTCCAAGATCGAGGCCGGGAAACTGGAGCTGGAGGATCTGGATTTTGATTTGCGCAAGATGATGGACGACGCCGTGCTGCCTTTGGCACTGCGCGCGCAACAGAAAGGGCTGGAATTCATTAGCGCCACGGCTGCGGACATACCGGCGCGCCTGCGTGGCGATCCGATCCGTCTGAAGCAGATTCTGATGAATCTGGTTGGGAACGCGGTCAAGTTCACGGAACAAGGAGAAGTGGCTCTGCGTGTCGAGATCGTTCAATCGAAGCCCGACGATCGCTCCCCGGAATCGTGCGAGGCACGCCCCCGGATGCTTCGATTTACCATTCGGGACACGGGCATTGGCATATCCTCGGACAAGCTTCACCTGCTCTTCGACAAATTCAACCAGGCGGATGCCTCCACGACACGTCGGTTCGGCGGGACCGGTCTCGGACTGACGATTGCGAAGTATCTCGCGGAGTTGATGGGCGGCGAAATCGGAATGGATTCCGAAGCGGGAAAGGGATCCACGTTCTGGTTTACCACCCGTTATAACGAGGCAGTTGAACCGGCGCCGCATGCGTCGACCGTCGAGCCGTTTGATCTGACGGATGCGCATATCCTGATTGTGGATGACAACGAAACCAATCGCGAGGTCTTGCGGGAGCGGCTGCACGCATGGGGTGCCCGTGTCCAGAGCGCGTTCGACGGCCCGGATGCGCTCCGGGTGTTGCGGCAGACGTACGCCAAACAGGATCCATTCCGGGTGGCGATTCTGGATATGCAGATGCCCGGCATGGACGGCATGGCGCTTGCGCGCGTCATTCGGGCCGATCCGGCCTATGCCGATATCCGGCTGGTCCTGCTCACCTCGCTGGACTTTCAGGGAGGCTCCCGGCAGAGCCGGGCAGCGGGTTTTGTCTCCTGGCTAACCAAGCCAGCGCGGCAATCCGATCTCTACAACAGCCTCGCGGAGGCGCTTGTCGGCACGAGCGACCAGGCACGCATTCCAAGTGGGGACACCGCCCCAGAGCCCCTGCTTCGAAAAACGGGCCGCATTCTTCTTGTGGAGGATAATGCCGTCAATCAGATGGTGGCGAAGGGGATGCTGCGCAAGCTGGGCGTGCAGGTTGACATCGTTGGCAATGGCGCAGAGGCGCTCGAGGCCTTGATCCGGAATTCCTACGACCTGGTGCTCATGGATGTGCAGATGCCCGTGATGGATGGGTTCGCCACGACCCGGCGGATACGGGCGGGGGGGCATGTCATGGATGGACGTTATCTATCCCCTTCCTCGACCACGCTCCCCATCATCGCCATGACGGCGCATGCCATGCAAGGCGACCGGGAAAAATGCCAGGAATCGGGTATGACGGATTATCTGCCCAAGCCGGTCGCACTACAGGCACTGGCGGAGATGCTCGACAAATGGCTGCCCGTAGCGACGCCCGTCGCGGACGCGGACGCCGCCCCGTGCATGCTTCAGGGAACGTCGGTCTGGAACCGCACGGCCATGCTGGATCGGATGATGGGGGATGAGGAGCTGGCGCACGCGGTGATGGCCGCGTTTATCGAGGACATTCCCAAGCAGATGGCCGGCTTGCGCGCGGCTCTGGACAGAGAAGACGCGGCCGCAGCCGAGCGAACCGCTCATACGATCAAGGGGGCTGTTGCAAATATTGGGGGAGAAGCCGTCCGGGCGCTGGCGTTGGAGATGGAGAACGCCGCCCGATCAGGCAATCTCAGCGTCATTCGGTTCCGGATGTCCAAACTGGAGGAACAGATTGGCCAGTTGACGCGTGTGATGATGGAAGGGGGCTAACGTGGGACGTTTCGGAGCGATACTGTCACAGGAGATCGGCGCACGGGATCTGCGTCTGGGGTGTGCACAGATCGTGGCCCGGTTGCTTCCCGTCATGCGATTGGCCAGACTCCGGACGCGGCTGTATCGGATGGGGGGGCTGTGCATCGGACGCGGCACCGTGATTCTCGGACGGTTGCGTCTGACGGGAGAAGGACGGCAATCGCCCTTGCTACGCATCGGAAAAAATTGCGTCATCAACGAGTCTATCACCTTCAATCTTGGAGGGCGCGTGGACATTGGCGATCAGGTGGCGATCGGCATGCAGTGCCTATTCGTGACGGTGGGACATGAGATGGGCGATCCCCGCTGCCGTGCAGGCCAGACGGTCGCCGGATCCATCACCGTGGGTTCGGGCGCGTGGCTGGCGGCGCGGGTTGTCGTCCTGCCTGGGGTGACCATTGGCGATGGCGCGGTGATTGCCGCCGGTGCGGTGGTCAATCGCGACGTGCCGCCCAACACACTGGCGGGCGGGGTGCCCGCACGCGTCATTTGAACGCTGGACACGAAAGGCGGTGTCGTCGTGTGAATCATCGAATGTTCATCGGAATGCTCATCGGGCTGGCGGTCTGGGCCGAGAACGGGATCGCGGCGAGTTCAACGAACGCGCCGGCTCGATCCGTAGCGTTTGTTCTTCGGCGTCCGGCGGCGCCACGTCCGATATCCCCTCTTATTTATGGGCTGGCGGCTGCTCCCGAGGCGCTCTTGCGTGACTGGCGTATCCCGGTGAACCGGTGGGGCGGCAACACGGCCGATCGATACAACTGGAAACTGGGGAACGCCTGGAATACGGGCAACGACTGGTTCTTTAGGAACGTGGCGGTTGAACCCGATGCGTGGCGCGGTTTCTTGCAGCACTCAAAGAATACGCAGGGCACGGCGATACTGACGGTTCCTTTGGTGGGCTACGTCGCCAAGGATACCACTTCGTACAGTTATGCCCTCGGCAAGTATGGCAAGCAGGCGGCTTCGGAGCCGGGGAACCCCGACATCGGCAATGGCCGGTTGCCGGGCGGGAGGCTCCTGTACGGCAACGATCCGACGGATGCCAATCGGAAAGCCGATCCGGAGTTTGTCGTCGAGTGGTTGACGGAAGTGCGCAAGGGATTTCCCGAACTGGTCGGAGAACGTCGGTTGATTGTCACCTTGGGCAATGAACCGATGCTCTGGAACAAGACGCATCGCGACGTGCATCC
>JBAXWO010000403.1:0-3229 GCA_037128375.1 bacterium | reverse complement strand
GCGACTTCACCTACGACGCCGCCAGCGGCAAATGGCTCTGCGCCTACCGGATGATCGCCACCCCCGATCTCTTCACCGGCTCCTGTCACTCGATCGCAATCTACCAAGGCAGCGACCCCGTGGGGCAGTAGGGGGAAAGCGTGTCGGGTGTTGCGTGTCGAACGATTGTTAGCAGACGAAAAAGCAGTTTCTGTAGCGGCGGTCTCTGACCGCCGGAGCGTGTGACGGAGCGACTGGAGTAGAAAGAATATGAAACGAAAACTGATTGCATCACTGATTGCGGTGACAGCCCTTGTCTCGTCAAGCGTGTTGGCAGGTGTTAATCCGCACATTGTGAAGGTGGACATGGACATTGAGGGCGTTGCGGACGCCGCCGAGTTTGGCACCGCACTTGAGCCGGGCGGCCCGGGTGGCTTTGTTGCCAAGGGCGGATGGAAGATGATCAAACTCAGTGTCGATGGCACTGGGTCTGCACGCCTAAACTGGAGTAGCACGAATATTGTCGTTTGCACACAAGATGGCGCCGCGCTTGCAAACCCGACCTGTTGGCCAGACACGGCAACCATGCCGACTAATCTGTGGGTCTATGGCGTGGACGCAAGCGCCAGTGGCCCGTCGGCGTTACCCGGCGAAACGGCGTTAAAGATTTGCGGTCCCGAGCACATTACTCTGGAAGCCTTGAACAATGGCACGCCCTACGCGACGCCCTATTTCGACCGGGTTGGGTTTACGGTTGTGAAGTTAGGATGGACGCCCGACTTTGATCGCGACGGGAAGATTGACGACGCTGACCAACTCAGACTGACCGCCAAGGGAGGGTTTCGTTTCTGGATCAATGACGACCGGGATTATGGCTTTTGGGGCATCCAAGCACAAGAGGACTCGCCGCAAGGCAGCTATCTTTACGTAGAACACTCTAGTTGGTACCAACCATGGACTTGGCCTGGCCCAGATATCGGCAACAGGTCCATGAATTGTGAAGACACAAAAATCAACGGTATTCGGGATATGGTGGACTTCTTTCCGGTGGCGCTTGATCTCCCGACGAATCTATTCGGGACGGCCGAGTACAAATATGTGCTCGTTCACGGTGGTGAGGCCGTGAATTTTGCCTATACGCCGCTTACTCCTTCAACGGTCTCCGAGTTCTTCCAGGCCACCAACCAGATCCATTACGGTAAGGGCAGGGATAAAAGTGCGGATGAGGTACCTGTAACTAAGGTTAATGGAACGGGTGTGATTCTGGACGCCGCTTGGTTGAGTTCATCGACAGGATTAGCTCCGGTGCTGGTCATGGAAGGCCGCGCCGAGAGTCTGGACCAAGACTTGACGATTAAAATCATTCGGAAAAGCGACAACGTTGAAATCGCGGCTTGGTCGAGGGGACTTTACATCAGTCCGGTTTCCAATATGTTCCGTTACCTGAATATTCGAACGAATGACACGTTTTGGAGCAATCATACCAAGCCCAGCGGGCCAGGAGTTACCTCGCGTGCCTCAAAAGAAGGAACATGGGCGACCAAACTCACGGATCCAGAAAACAACCCCGATGGCTTTTATATGAATGACGGGGATACTCAGAAGACGATTGTCTTTGTGCATGGCTTGGATTGGGATCACGACGAGACCCCCGCCGGACATGCGGAGGTATTCAAGCGGTTGTTTCAATCGGGGTCCAACGCAAGATACATCGGCGTGAGTTGGGCGAGCGACATGTCCAGACGCTTCCCAGGCGAGCCGCTGGCTTATGGATCAGACGTCATCGGCGCCTTCGTAGCCGCACGGATTGTGAAGGAAGCGCTGACCACGGACGGATTCACCGGACCCGACACGACGGTGATCGCCCATAGCCTTGGCAACGTACTCATCTCCAGCGCGATTGAAGATCATAATCTCGTTGTCGGAAAGTATGTGATGCTAAACCCCGCCGTTCCGATCGAATCCTATGATGGGCGTGCTTTGAGTACGACCAAGACGAAAATGACCCATCCCGATTGGAAAGAAACCGGAAACGTTTATGCTGAAAGAGTCACGTGCGCGGGATGGGGTGGCCTCTTTTCCGCCGCCGACCCGCGCAGCCGTCTCACCTGGGACGGGCGTTTTACCAACGTAATGACTAAAACCACCGCTTATCAGTTCTATTCGACAGGCGAAGAAATCTTGAAACAGCCGGATGGCCTCCTACCGGAATCGGGGCTTTTCCAGTATATACTAGGCCTTTGTGTGAACTGGCTTCCAGTCATCCCCGACCTTCCAAAACCAGAAGAGGCGCTGGTATCCGGTGAATACATCTGGGTCTATAATGAAATGACCAAAGGTCAGCCTGGTTGGCTTGATAAAAAGTTTGTGTCTAATCATGCAAACGCCGGGTGGGAGTTCAATTTTGATCGGTATGAGGATAACTCATACTATAATGAAGACGATATTCTTGTTAAAAAATATGACCGGAGGCCAGCCTCAGACGCCAATACTAATTCCACGCCGGATCTGATCGCCATGCCGTTCTTCGACTGGTTCCAGGCGTCTGCCGACCTGGATATCACGAATTGGGTGACGGCCGCTTCGACACTCTATGTCAACGACACGGCGAATACAAACTTGCCTTTGACACTTGAGAGCGCCACGATGGATCAAATCAAGTGTCATGCCAAACTGCTCGGCGAGGCCATCCCACCGCTTTCCGGACCAGCCAGGTCGCTGGAGGTGCAAGCAATTAGGGCCAAGACACGCGACTTCAACATGATGGATCCCGCCTTTCGCGACACAATCGCGTGGCCAGTAGTCCGGAAGGGGAAAGCGAATGATCAACAGACGAAGCAACGCTGGCTACATGGCGACTACAAGGCGGCGCCGTACCTACTCACGTATCGGTTGTACAAGAAGTTTGTAGAGATCGCCGAGTAGGCCTTTCGAGAAATGGGAGGATTCCAATGAGAAGAAGCGTGCTTGCCTTTGCATCGATTCTGATTGCTGCACAGTTGACGTATGCCAAAGATCTTGCGTCCGCGCGGATATTTTTTCGGGTAGTTGATGATCTAGGCGCTCCTGTGTCCAATGCGTGTATTCAGGGGTACAGTTTGTCCACAGCTGGTGGAAAATCAGGTCTGACGGATACGAATGGCGTTTACTCGTACTATGACCGGAGTGTGTATGGTGAAGTTAGTTGCGTTATTTCTAAATCTGGATATTACGATGTTGAGGGTCATAATTGGGTTCCGAAGTACTGGGG
>JBAXWO010000402.1:0-3244 GCA_037128375.1 bacterium | reverse complement strand
TCAACAAACATTTTCAAATCGCCTCTTTCACTACATTTTCACGCCGCCGTCCACATCGTCGGCGCGCGTGGCGGTGACTCCCCTACCCGTCCGGTCCAAGCCATCACCATCACGAGCCGCTACAACGTCCAGCAACGCCTACCGAAGAACCTGCGCGATTTCCTGCGCGACAATCCCCAGGTGTGCCTGAAGCAGTGGAGCGGCATTGCGTTGCCGGGCGGCATGCAGGCCAGTCTGGCCATGGGTATGGCGGGCAACGTCGGCCCGGACATCTTCGAGACGGACATCCGGCAGGCCGTTGAGCAGGGCCTGGCTTATCCGCTGACCGAGTGGATCGGCCAGGATGGCGTGCGCGCGGACGGCACGCCCAAGTTTCGCCCGGACGGACAACCCGACCTCAACGGACAGATTGACGACGATGAAGCCAAATGGGAGGGATGGAAGGCCATCAAGCCCGTCTATCGGCAGGTTGTCACGGTAAACGGCATTCCCTATTCCCTGCCCGGAGGTGGCGGCACGTATGTCGGCATGCTTTACAGTTACCGCGTGCTGCGCGCGGCCGGGCTTGATCCGGCCAAACCGCCACGCAGTTATGACGAACTGGTTTACTGGGCGCGCAAGCTCTACGATCCCAAGAAAAAAACTTACGCTTTCCAACTGACGTGCGCAAGCTGGTCCTTCGCGCCCTGGATCGCCACCACCGATTCGAGCATTGTCGTGCAGGACCGGATCAGTCCAACCACCGGCAAGGTCCACACATTCAACGAACAGGAAACCCGTTTCATCGTCCCTGAAACCGGCGAGGACCTCTCGAACGTGCGTCCCATTGCCTGGCGGGCCAATGTGGCCAGCCAGGAATGCACTGCGGCCATCGCCCTCTATCACCGCCTGCGCTGGCAGCCGTGGATGCTGCATCCCAGCACCGGGGAGCCAGTGGAGCTGACCCCGGAAGCAATCGCCGCCGGCACGATCGAGGTGAACGGCGAAACGCTGACCGTCGCCCAAGACGCCGTCATCGAGGGTTCGATTGGCGTCACCCCTTACAACGACATGATGGAAACCATCCGGCGCATGGGACGCGATGTGGGAATGTTCCCGCTCTGGTCCGGTGACATGACGGAATTTGAAAGCCTGGGCGTTCAGCCAGAAGACATGGGGATGCTGCCGTTTCCCGGCATGACGAAGCAGCAGCGCCCCGTGCTTCAGGCGTCCAACTACTTCTTCATGATGGGCAAGGACGTGCTCAGCCGCGGGGGTTCCACCGAGCCTGAACGCAAAGCCTATCGCGACATGGCCTGGAAGATCATGACCCTAGTCTGCAGCCTAGACGGCAACGATGAGAACATTCGCCGCAAGGTGGCTGCCGGGCAGGCTCGGTTCATCAACCCGCGCGAACTGAAACGCCTGGGATTCGCTGACTATCTGAAGGAGGCATCCCCGGACTACATCGCCATGTGGGAACAGATTGACCGGGGAGACATCCTCGAAGTGGTCGAGCCGTTCATGGGAAAATGGGTCCAGTTTCGTGATTTCTACCAGCGCGAGGTGATTGACCTGGTGTTGCGCCCTGCGGGTCGGGAGTTTGATTACGCGGCGGCGCTGCAACGGCTCGAACGCGACGCGAACAGCGGCATCATGTTCGATCGTCCGGCCAGCGAGCTGGACCGTTACCGGCCGCGGGCCCGCGTGATCGTGACGGTCGTGGCGACGGCTTTTGTGCTGTTGCTGGTGATCCTCATACGCGAGCAGTTGAAGCGCAAGGCCAGCTTGGCAGGCGTCTACACGGGGTTCCTTCCCTGGCTCCTCCTGCTGCCGGCCCTGGCCTCCTTTCTGGTCTGGAGCTACTACCCCTTGCTGCGCGGCATGGTCATGGCTTTTCAGGACTACAAGATCGTTGGAAAATCGGCCTTCACGGGGCTGTCGAACTTCATCGGCATCATGCTCGATCCAAACTTCTACCACTACATCTGGACCACGTTCCGCTTCGTGCTCTGGAATCTGGCCCTGGCCTTCTTCACGCCCATTTTGCTCGCGGTGATGCTCGCCGAGGCGCCCCGTCTGAAGGTCTTTTTCCGGACGCTCTTCTTCCTGCCGCAGATGACCAGCGCGCTGGTGGTGACGCTGATGTGGAAGGAGCTTTACATGGGCGGCGCGCAGGGGACGATCAACCGCTTCCTGGGATGGGTCTGGGGTCTCTTCGGACAGGCGTTTGTGCCGGTGGACTGGCTGGGCGATCCCAAGACCGTGATGGCCTGCGTCATCCTGCCCGGCGTCTGGGCGGGCGCGGGGATCGGCAGTCTCATCTACCTGGCGGCGCTCAAGAGCGTGCCCGATGATCTCTACGAGGCGGCCAGCCTGGACGGCGCGGGGATGCGGAGCAAGTTCCGCCACATCACCCTGCCCACGATCCTGCCGCTGATTCTCATCAATTTCGTGGGCGCCTTCATCGCCACGTTCCAGACCATGGGGAACATCTTTCTCCTCACCTTCGGCGGTCCGGGCAAGGAAACCATGGTCATGGGTCTGGCCATCTGGCAGGAGGCCTACGTCAACTTGCGCTTCAGCATCGCCACATCCTATGCCTGGATCCTGGGAGGGATACTGATCGGCTTCATGCTCCTCCAGTTGCGCCTGCTGCGGCAGGTGGATTTCCGTCAGGCGAAGGGGGATGACTAATTATGCCTATCATCGACACCGTAGAGCGGAAATCAGGAAAGGGGCGGTTCGCGCTCGGCCTGATCTACACCGGCCTGATCCTCGGCGGTCTGACCATGATCGTGCCGTTCGGCATCATGTTGACGGGTTCGGTTTCAAATGCGTTCGATTATGACCGGCGCAATCCGGTGCCCGGGTTCATGCTCAACCGTTCAGACCGCTTCCTGCGGGTGCTCTGCGGCTATTATCCACCCAGTCACCGGGGATCGATCCGGCAGCTCCGCAGCACCTTCCCGTCACTTCCCGCCGGGTGGCAGAGCTGGACCCAGATTGGCGACGTGCGCGGCGAAAGTGACGCCTGGGCGTCTGCGGAACTCGCCACACTCAACGACCGCGCGACCCGCGACCACTACGAGGCGATGGCCCGCGATTATGGCGAATACGCCAAGGGCTGCGACCTGCGCGAGACCATTTTGGCCTACGACCAGCGTTATGTGGGATCATTCCTGAAACGCACGTACGGCACGCTCGATGCGCTCAATCGCGCCTGGGAGATATCCCTCGACACCTTTGCCAAGGTCGAAGCCAG
>JBAXWO010000401.1:0-3256 GCA_037128375.1 bacterium | reverse complement strand
ATGGTCTCGTCCAGACGACCACGCAGCGTGTTCTCCAGCGCGTCGGGCTGCTCAAAAATCTCCTTGAGCATGAAATGCTCGAACCCGCCTTTTTCCGCCGCGCCCACATCCCAATCGACCTTGGCGACTTCGCGCGACACCGGAACATTGTGAATATTGCGGATATCGGCTCCCGTTGCCGTCAAAACGGCCACATCGTCGTCGTCCAGAAATATCACCTGACGCGTGTGCGCGATGATCGCCGAGACATCGCTGGCGACAATGGTCTCGTTCTCGCCCAACCCGATTACCAGCGGACTCCCCTTGCGCGCCACCACGATCTCGTCCGGTTCATTCACCGACACCACCGCGATCCCGTAGGTGCCCTCCACATGCTTGAGGGCCGCACACACCGCCTCGGCAAGATTGCCCTTGTAGAGTTCGCCGATGAGGTGAATGAGCACTTCACTGTCTGTTTGCGAGTGGAACGTGTGCCCCTTGGCCTTCAACTGGGCCCGCAACGCCACATAGTTCTCGATGATCCCGTTATGCACCATGGCGATATGCCCGGTTTGATCCAGGTGCGGATGGGCGTTCTCGGCGGTGGGGCTGCCATGGGTTGCCCAGCGCGTATGCGCGATCCCCACCCGCGCCCGACCGCGAAACTCAGCGTCCCATTTCGCATAAACGGTCTGTTCAAGATCCCGAACTTTTCCCGTGCCCTTCAGAATGTGCAACGCCCGGTCTTCAACCATCACCAGGCCGGCTGAATCGTATCCGCGATACTCGAGCCGCTTCAGCCCGCCAAGCAGGATATCCGTTGCGCCTCTATTTCCCACAAATCCGACTATTCCGCACATATTCGTTCCTTAAGATCGGTTTTAACTATCGCCCCCGGCAACGTCGACATCTCCGGCCACAATTTTCGCCCGGGATAGATGCTGGTGTGAATCCCCGTATGAACGCGGTCGCCGAACACCGCGCCAAACTTGCGCCGTCCGGTATCGACCCACTCCGCGCCCACCATGGACCGGTGCGACTTCCCATCATGCCGGTAATTGGCCGTAATGGTCCCCGCACCGAAGTTCGTCCCCTCCCCGATAATCGAGTCCCCGCAATAACTCAAGTGGCCGATACTCACCTTCTTCATCAATATCGAATTCTTGATCTCAACCGCCTGTCCCACATGGCACCCGTCGCCTACACTCGTACTGCCTCGAAGATAGCAATTCGGACCGATCTTGCAGTTCGAGCCCACCACCACCGTCCCTTCAATCATGACACCCGGCAGAATACGGGACCCCGGCCCAAGCACGAGATGTCCTTCAAGGTGTGCGGCGGAACTGATCTCCCCCTCAATGCGATTCTCGGTCACACCAGCCAGCAATATCTCGTTGATTCTGAGCAAGTGCCACGGATATCGAATGCGGAACGTGTCGTTATCAGCGACCATCAGTTCCGTCCCCGAAAAGCACTCCGCCGGATCACCCATCGACGCCAAAACCTCACCCTGGCCATCTTTAAGACGAACAGGCCCACCCGCGCACCTCAATCGCCGCAAAGTTTCCAGGGACAGCCAGGCATCGCCCCGCATCCACAGGGCACCCTCACTCGCCACCCCTGCCTGAATCTCAAACCCGGCCTCGCGCAGGCGCTCCAACTGGACGTCCGCCAACGGACGGTTAGCCACCGGACACATCGCCAGCGATCGGGTCGAGGTGATCGGGTAACAGCTTTCCGGACTGCCAGTATCCCTGAGAAACGCTTTCATGCGCCAAGATCCTTCCTCACCGCCTTGGACAACTTCTCGATCCAAGCATCGACTTGCTTCTGATTCTTGGCCTCAACCAGCAGCCGGATCTTGTCCTCTGTCCCGGAATAGCGCACGATCATTCGGCCATCGCCACCGAGATCCTTCTTGCATAATCCCATGGCGCGCATAAGGTTAGGAAGACGATCCAAAGGCTTTTTCGACTTCACCTTTAGGCTGACCAGCGTCTGGGGATACTCGATCATGCACTTGGCCAACTCGGACAGCGGCACCCCCTTCTGCTTCATCAACCTGAGCACCTGCAAGGCGGTAATGATCCCGTCCCCGGTCGTCGCGTAGTCCATTAAAATCACATGGCCGCTTTTTTCGCCACCCACATTCGCGCCTGTCGCATGCATTCGCTCGATGACCTGGCGGTCGCCCACGTCCGTCGTGTCCACCTGGATATCCGCGCGGTGCATGGCCTCGTACAGGCCGAGGTTGCTCATGGTGGTCACCACCATTGTGTTGTTCGCCAAAACCCCTCGCTCCTTGAAATCCAGCGCACACATGGCCAGGATGCGGTCGCCATCCACCACTTTACCCTTCGCATCGCAGAAGATGACCCGGTCAGCATCGCCGTCGAACGCGACGCCCACGTCCGCCTTCTGCTCCAGGACCGTCTTGGCCACCGTGGCGGGGTGCAAGGCACCGCACCCGTTGTTGATGTTGTAGCCATCCGGCTCAACGTAGGTCTTGATCACCTGGGCACCCAGTTCCTTGAAGATCAGCGGTGCAATGGAATAGGCCGCCCCGTTGGCGCAATCCAGAACCACCTTCAGTCCCGAGAAGTCCCGGCGCTTGATCGTGCTCTTGGCAAATTCAATGTAGCGACCCCGGGCATCATCGATACGGTACGCCTTGCCCAGTTGATCACTGCGGATATGCTCGCAACTAAGCTCGCCGGACAGCACATGACGACTGATATCGTTCTCGATGGTATCCGAAATCTTGAATCCGTCGGCGCCAAAGATCTTCACCCCGTTATCATCAAAAGGATTGTGCGAAGCCGTCAACATGATCCCGACGTCCGCCGCCATGGAGCGGGTCAAATGGGCCACCGCCGGTGTTGGCACCGGCCCCACCAGCAGGACATCCATCCCCACCGACACCAGGCCGCTGGTCAGCGCCGTTTCGAGCATATAGCCCGACAGGCGGGTATCCTTGCCGATTACCGCACGCCGGGAACCGTGCCCCGTGGCCTTGAACGCATGTCCAATCGCCTTGCCCACTTGCAGGGCCACTTCCGCCGTAATCGGATAGCAGTTAGCCCGTCCCCGAATCCCATCCGTTCCGAAAAGCCGATCCATTGTGGTTCTCCGTATGCAGCCTTCGCCGCCCCCCCATTGAGACCGACGACCTATAGGACTATACGCTGCCCAAAATAGTCACGCAAGTCATCAACGCTTCAGACAGCGGTTCCAAATACCAGGGGCTGAGGAGGCTCTAGGCGGCGGAGTGTGAGAG
>JBAXWO010000400.1:0-3261 GCA_037128375.1 bacterium | reverse complement strand
CATCCTGCTGCTCTTCACTTTCAAGAGTATGTCACTCAACTAACAGAACCATGTGTCTACGCCTCCTACATCCAATTCGCAGGCACCAAATATGATGCTGCGTGGGTGGCCGTCCTCGCAGATCTTAACAAGTCCGTTTTGAGCGGCGACTGCGAAATTCGCGCACAAAATAAGGGCGAAGGGACGATTCAGTTTGCTCGTCCTGTGGATAAGGAACGCAGTGCATTTCTGACCTACGATATTCGTTTTTCAAAGACAGCACGTGATACGCCGCTTCCCAAGACTCAGATGGACGTTACGTTGACAATCTTAAGACAAACCGCTATTGCGAAATCGGACATCATTAAGGAATTTGCACGCCTCATGGACATCGCCACGACCGCACCAGTCACCTCGGCACCCACGACGGTGCCTATCCAGAAATGATGGCAGCGGGCGGAATGCCGGCAAGAACGACTGGGGAGTTTGCGGAGTGGAAACGCTTTGGAGTGGGGCAGCGAGCCGGACGGGTCGGCCTATATGATTCGCGGGGCGTCCGACGACCTTCATGCCTTCCTGCGGTGTTCATTCCGTAACAGATGGTTTCGGGTTGCGGTGTTGCGATCCGGTCTGAATTCCTACACTTTGTCCCTTTTACCCGCACTGAGAAGTGGTGCTTGACCGCCTCCCGTTCACCCAAACCGGGCTTCGCGGAAAGCGTCGTATTGCTTCAGCAACTTCTCGGTGATGGAGGAGGGGATGGTGGCAAAGGATTGCTCGATGTCGGCGGCGGTCAACACGGCGGGTGTGTTGTCGCGGATGCTCCGGGATAGGGCGCAGCGCTTGGCGGAGTTGACAATGCCGACAATGTCGCTGCCGGTGAATCCCTTTAGACGGTCAGCCCAGGTGTCGAGATTCAGGGTTTCCGAACCCGACACGTTCTTGAGTTGCATCTTGAGGATGCCGAGGCAGGCCGGTCGATCGGGCGGGGGAATGTAGATCTTTTCATCAAAGCGGCCTGTGCGGAACACGGCTTCGTCGATTTCCCAGGGTTTGTTGGTTGCCCCGAGCAAAAGCAACGTGTTCGGATTCTCCTCAAACCCGCCGATTTCGGACAGGAACTGGACGACAATGCGGTTATCAACGACGGACTGGCCGCTGCGCTTGGGCAAGAGGCCATCCACGTCGTCGAGGAACAGAACCGAAACCGGTTGTTCCTTGGCCGCCTGGACGAGTTTGCGGAGTTTTTGTTCTGATTCGCCATGCCACTTGGATCGGATCTGGGCGCCGGAGGCGTAGAAGAAGGCGGCATCGAGGTCATGGGCAATGGCTTTGCCGAGGGTTGTCTTGCCGTTGCCGGGGGGACCGTAGAGCAATACGCCGCCGCCGGGTTTCAGGCCGAGACTGCGGGCTTTGTCGGGCTGCTGAAGGGGGTAGACGACCATTTCGCGGATGGTGGCTTTGGCTTCCTCCATGCCGGCGATCATGTCGAAAGTGACGGAGGGTTTTTCTGTGACCAGCCTGCCGTCTTCAGGGCCTTGTCCGTCGTCAGTTGTTCGTTGTCCCTTATCAGTGGGTCGTGGGCCGTTGTCTGGCCGCTGGCCTTTGGGTGGGTTCTTCTTGAGGCGTTCCCCGATCTCGAGCCAGCCTTCGGCATCTTCCGTGTAGCGGCTGGCAATGCTTCCGGTGGTCTGAGCGGCGAGCGCATAGGCAAACTCCGCCGCCTTGGCGGCGTGGAAGATGGCGCCGCGGATATCGCCCTGGCGAATCGCGGCCTCGCAGCCCGATTCATGTTCTTGTTTTTTCTCGAGAAGAAAGGACATTGGTTGGTCCGTTGTTTGTTGTCAGTTGTCCGTCGTCAGTTGTCCGTCGTCAGTGGTCCGTTGTCAGTTGTTCGTTGTTCGTTGTCCGTGGTCAGTGGTCCGTTGTCAGTTGTTGGGGGGCAGTTGTTTGTTGTCAGTTGGCGGGGGTTCGTTTGGCATCGGGCCTATGGATTTCAGATAGGCGTTTAGTTTTGGCGCTAGTTCGTCGGTGATGGGTTTCAGACGGGTGATGTTGGTGTCGGTTAGGAGGTTACGTTTGTAGGCTCGGCGAAGGAAGTGTTGTGTCTCCTTTAGGGATCCGCGGGCTATCCTGACAAACCGTCTATTGTCCTGGTAACTTCCGCGGCCAGAGCCTTCGGCAACATTGGCGCCGATACTGTCTGCGGCTCGCACCAGTTGTGTCCCAATAGTGTCCTTGGCAAAGGAGTCCCACTTCATCACGATATCCCATATCGCATCAGACAGTTGTTCCGCCAGTTGATAAACACGAAGGTTCTCAAAATCACTTCTTGCCATAGGATGTACCGGAGGTTTGACCACTGGCTACGGACGATGGACAACTGACTCCGATCTATTTCCCCTCGAGCAGGTTTTTCACGCGGTCCTGACCGGATTTGATGCTTTGATCGAGCGCCGCGCCCGCCTTGTCCGGCGCGCCCCCGACTTCCGCCCCCGCTTCGGCTTCGAGTTGCTTGCCCAGATCGTCGAGGGAGGGGATATGGTCTTCGAGGGCACCGGAGGCGCCTTCGGTTTCCTTGTCGTACATCTTGGCCCAGAAACGATCAGTATCCACCTGTTCGCCAAGCAAGTCCTGCGAGGTCTCGAACACGTCCGCCACCCGTTCGGGGTCGATCTTGACGACCTTGTTGATGGCGGCGAGGGCATCGGAGAACTGCTGGTCCGACTTCGCGGCCTGGAGTTTTGTGTAGTACTGCTCGAAGACCCACCGTTTCTGTTCGAGTTTGGTGGTGAGCACCTGCGCGGCGCGGTAACTGATCAACATGCGCTGGGCGGCGGCCTTTTGTCCGCTCTTGAGCGCTTCACGGGCTTGATCCCATTGCTTCTTGGCGTCCTTCTCGAGTGTTTTGACCCGATCCTTGACGTCGTCGATTGCGTTTTCGGCCTGCCGGAAGGCGTGCCGTTGCTCGCGTCGTTCGCCTTGCTCACGTTCTTTTTTCGTCTTGAACAGAATGCTCATGTTATCTCCCCGTTTCGCGTGATCGATCTTTTTTCGTAACAACTCAGGTATTCAGAATTCAGGAGTCAGAATTCAGAATAGCCTGCGAATAAGCCGCCAGAAACATTGTCCTCAACTCGGAAACATCGCGCCGTAGTCGCGGTCACCGCGGACTCCATTGAACAGGTTCTAGTTTTGCGCGAACCAATAGCGATAGGTTTCGTTCAGCCAATCCGCCGTTTTGGCCATTGATTCGGTTTTGATCTCGACCAGCAACAGGGC
>JBAXWO010000040.1:0-11482 GCA_037128375.1 bacterium | reverse complement strand
TTAGAGGGAGCGGGGCTTTTCTATGCTCCCTTCTCCCTTTGGGAGAAGAGCTGGGGATGAGGGAGAGGGGCGAGGTGAGGGGTTGTTCTACTCGTTCTCCTCAGCCTGTTTCTTCGCTTTTGCAGTCTCTTTCGCCATTCCTTCCTGCATGGCCTTCATCATGGCCGCGGCCGCCTTGCCCATGTCTTCAGGAGTGGTCTCCTTGGCGGGCTTTCCAAACGACTGTTCCCACGAGCCCATTTGCTTCGCCATGCGGCGGGCGGTGATTTGGCTACAGGTCGACATCAGCGCCAGGAGCGCCGCGATGATGCCGAACACCATCCAGGCGGTCTTGGCCGCGATCTTGTGGACTTCCACGCTGGCGGCCACCAGCAGAAACAACATCCAGGCCAGCCCGATCAGACTGCCCACGAACGGGATTATCCCCAGAAGCGTGGTGATGGGAGTGATCGCCGCGGCGTAAGCGCCGCACCGGTAGGCGGTTTCATACGACTCGGAGGATCCCATGATCTTCCAGATGACGAACATGATGGCCGCCCCCACGAACCCGAAAATCGCCACCATAATGGGCCCCATAACAATGCCGGCCAGGGCCATGACGACGCTTACCTTGCCGCCCAGGTGCAACAGCCCCACTACCGCCTGAATCACGCCCCCGATAAGACCCATGACGACGGCGAAGATCAGGGGATCCACAAACCCGCCGCTTTTCGCCATGCCGCGATAGAATTCCGTCGGCTTCGTGATGACCGCGATCGCGGTGTTCAAAATGCCCTGCCACTGTTTCTTAGCCTGCGCTTCCGTCACGGGTGCGTTGTCCATAGGGTTCTCCTTGTTGATCGGCGTGTCACCGCCATTTGCCCGGAAGCGTAATGAGTCGTACGGGGCGGGTCAATGAGAATGAAATCTCCATTTTTGGTCGCCGCCGTAGCCCCCTTGTGTATCATGAAGGGCATGCGCGACAACCTTGTCATTCGTCCTTATCGGGCTGGCGATCGTGCCGTGGTCCGGGAGATCTGCCGGGGGACAGCGGATCGCGGACGTGCCCTCCCCAAAAAGGGGCCCGATGGTGAACTGGTGGCGGATCTGGTCACCGGGTATTACACGGACATCGATGCGCGCTGGAACTGGGTGGCGGAAGATGGGGGGCGGGTGATCGGGTATCTCACGGCGGCCATCGATACACGGGTTTTTCGGCGGGCCAAGGCGTGGCGGATCGTTCCCGGCGCCGTGATCCGCGCGTTATGCCGGGGATTTCTTGTTTCCCGGGCCTTCGGGAGTCTGGTCAAGGCGTTCGTCAGGCGGCGGGGCCTGAATGTAATGCCCGTCTATTCCCTGCCCGAACGGTATCCTGCCCATATTCACATCAATCTTCTCGATGGCTATCGCGGCAGGGGGTTGGGCCCGCGCCTGATGGCCGCCTCGATTTCGCAACTGGAAGCCGGGAACGTCTCCGGGGTGCATGCGACCGTCCGAGCGGATAACCCGGAGGCCTGCCGGTTCTTTGAGCGGATGGGATTCACGGTCATTGACGGCTATGGTGTGGTCATGCCTTGCGAAGGAGGAACCCAGGATGTTCGCATTCTCGTTTATGGACGCCGGCTGGCCGCCTGAAGGCGGGCGGCGTCTATGCCGTTACGTCGCTTTGGTGTGGGTTCTGCTGACCGCCGCGGCTCTGGCGGAAGACAGGCCTCCATCCGTGGGCCCGCTGGAACTGGCGGCGTCGGACCGTGTGCTGGTGCTGGCGCCCCATCCTGATGACGAGGTGCTGGGCTGCGGCGGAGTCATCCAGCGTTGCCTGGCGATGCGCATTCCGGTTCGAGTGGTTTACTTTACCTATGGCGACAATAACGAGTGGTCCTTCCTGATCTACCGCAAGCACGCGGTTCTGCTGCCGGGCGCCGTGAGGCAAATGGGATTGCTCCGCCACGAGGAAGCGGTGCAGGCGGGCAAGGTTCTCGGACTGGCGCCGGATCAGTTGGATTTTCTGGGGTATCCTGATTTCGGGACGCATCAGATCTGGAGGGAGCACTGGGGTTCCGAGCCCTCTTTCCGGAGTATGCTGACCCGGGTGGTCCGCGTGCCCTACGCGAACGCTTTCCGCCCCGGGGCGCCGTACTCTGGCGAGGCCATCATGCAGGATCTGCGCTCCGTCCTCCGCGAGTTCAAGCCGACCAAGGTGTTTGTCTCGCATCCCTCCGACTTCAACCCCGATCACCAGGCGCTGTTCCTTTTCACGCAGGTGACGCTGTGGACGCTGGAGAAGGAGTTGCGTCCCGGGATCTATCCCTATCTCGTTCACTTTCCAGGATGGCCGCGCCCGCGGGGAAGGCAGCCTTCGGAACCGTTGGTGCCCCCCGCCGCCCTGGCGCGATCGATCGAGTGGAGACCCCTGGCGCTCACGGGCAACGAAGTGGCGGTAAAGGAATCCGCCATTCAGCGCCACAAGACCCAGTATGCCTATGCGGGGAACTATCTGGACTCCTTCATCCGGACCAACGAATTGTTCGGCGATCTTCCGCCCCTCCGTTTTTCCGCGGGCGGGCTTTTTCCCGCCGGGCTGGCGCCGAAACCGGAAGGGGACAAGGAGCATGAGTTTGCGCCCCTGACGGAATCGGAACGGGCTCGGTTCATCGGCGTGGAGTGGCGCAGGATCCAGGTTACCGACGAGGCGCTCACGGTATCGATCACGCTTTCACGGCCTCTGGCTGAAGCGGTGTCGGCGGAGGTCCAGGCTGATGGATATCGGGCCGATAGGGCGTTTGGGACCATGCCCAAGATCAAGGTCAGGATCGGACGGCTGGAACACGAGGTTCTGGATCAGCGCCGCGAGGTACCGGCGTCCGTTGTGTCGGTGAAACGGGGGCTGAGGGAGCTTGAGGTAAGGATCCCCTGGGAAACGCTGGGCCATCCGGAGCGGTTGTTCGTCAGTGCCCGCACCTATATGGGCGATATTCCGTTGGATTGGGTATCGTGGCGAGTGGTAGACTTGCGCGGGAATTAGGGCGGCAGTGCCACCGGGAAGGCGTGTCGGATGATGTCAGCCATGGATGTGACCGTTGTTTTATTCGATATTGATGGGACCCTCCTCGATATGCGGGGGGCGGGCCGTGCGGCCTTTGTGCGGGCGCTGGAATCGGTCTTCGGCTGGAAGGACGATATCCGCTATATCAACTTCGCCGGCAATACGGACCTCAATGTCCTGCAGCGGGTGATGGAACATCATGGCCGGCCCCTGACGGACGGGGACTGCCGCCGGTTTTTCGACCAGTTCCCGCTTGAACTCGCCTGCGCTTCCCTGGAGGCGGAGTTGATCCTGTATCCCGGGGTGCTGGAGTTGTTGGAATGCCTGTCCCGGGACAAGTCGGTGGTGCTGGGCCTGGTGACGGGCAACATCGAGTCCTGCGCCCGGATCAAACTCCGGCAATTCGACCTGCACCACCACTTCGTCCTGGGCGCCTTTGGCGACGAGCATGCGGATCGCAAGGATATTGCGCGGCTGGCCTTGCGGCGCGTGGAGCAAAGTCTGCGACCGGGGCAGAACATCAGTTCGGTCTTTCTCATTGGCGACACGCCCTTCGATATCGCCGCCGCCAGGAGTATTGACGCCACGGCGGTGGCGGTGGCCACCGGCAAGTTTTCCGCCGAGGCGTTGGCCGGTGCCGGCGCCGATGTCGCCCTGGCGGATCTGTCCGATACGGCAGGGGTGCTCGCCCTGCTGAAGACCCGCCCGGAAACTCTCAGCCCGAGGTTATGACCACTTCATATAAGGAAACAGCCATGCCCGTATCCCCCTGCGCCTCCCTGTCCGTCGGTGAGATTCACCACGGTTTTACGATCACACGCCGGACCGGTATCCCTGCCCTGCGCGGGACGGTCTATGAAATGGAACACCTTGCCAGCGGTGCGCGGGCGCTGCATCTTCACGTCGACGACAACGAGAATCTTTTCTCCATCAGTTTCCCCACCCCGCCGCCGGACGATACCGGACTGCCTCATATCCTCGAGCACTCGGTCCTGGCGGGATCAAGCCGGTTCCCCGTGCGCGAACCTTTTTTCGAGATGCTCAAGGCGAGTGTGGCCACCTTCATCAATGCCATGACCGGCCCGGATTGCACCTACTACCCCGTGGCCGGCACCGTCCGGAAGGACCTGTTCAATCTCGCCGAAGTCTATTTCGACGCCGTCTTCCATCCGCTCCTCACCGAGGATACTTTCCGACGGGAAGGCCACCATCTTGCCCCCGTCGACCCGCAGAATCCGACCGCCGCGCTGACCGTCAGCGGCATTGTTTACAGCGAGATGAAGGGCGTCTATTCCGATCCCGAAAGCCGCCTCTTCTACACCTGGCTGCGGCACCTGCTCCCGGAAACCGTCTACGCCCGGAACTACGCCGGCGATCCCGAGGCCATTCCCGGCCTGACCTATGGGCAGTTCAAACAGTTCCACTCCGATCACTACCACCCCTCCAACGCCCGCATTTACCTGTATGGCGATATCCCGACCCTCGACACTCTCGCCTTTCTGGGCGAGCGTCTGCAGGATTTCACGCGCCGTGCCGATGCTCCGCCCCCGACCCGTCAGGCCCGCTGGACAGCCCCCCGGACCTGCCTCGACCATTATGCCGTCAACCCCGGCGAACCCGCCACGGGTAAAACCTATCTGATGTTGAACTGGCTGACGGGCAACAGCTTCGACCCGGAACAGGCCGTGCTCCGGCAGGTTCTCGGCCGCCTCCTTCTGGGCAATGAGGCCGCCCCTCTCAAGAAGGCGCTGATCGACTCGAAACTAGGGCAGGACCTGTTGCAGGGCGGCGAGATGGACCTTGGACAGGAGGCTGTGTTTGCGGTCGGGCTGAAAGGAGCCGAGGCCGACAGCGCCGACGCCTTTGAAACCCTGGTGCTCGACACCCTGCGCCAGATCGCCGAGCGCGGCGTTGAGGGCGAGCGCATCGAGGCCGCCTTCCGCCAGGTCTCCTACCACTACCGCGAAATCCTGCCCATGTTCCCCCTGCACACGCTCGACCGCGTGGTCAGCCCCTGGATCCACGGCGTTGACCCGTTGCTCTTTCTTGATATGGGGCGCCACCTGGAAGCCTGCCGACGCCGTTACCTGGCGGATCCCGGGCTCTTCAGCCGCATGATCCGCGAGGAACTGCTCGATAATCCGCATCGCCTGACGACCGTTTTGAAGCCGGATCCCGACGGCCAGGCCCGCACCGATGCCGCCTTTGGCCGGCGGATGGAGGCCGAGCGGGCCCGGCGCACCGATGCGGAATTGCGTCAGATTGCCGCACAGGCCGCGCGAGTGCAGGAACAGGCCGGTACCCCGAATTCGCCGGAAGCGGTGGCCCTGCTTCCGCAATTGAATGTCCGCGATCTGCCCCCGCGTCCGCGTTCGATTCCCACCGTGATCACGCAGGTTACGCCGGACGTATCCTTCCTTCGCAACGATCTCTTCACCAACGGGGTCAACTACCTGCACCTCGATTTCAACCTGCAGGGATTGCCCGATGAGTTGTGGGCGACGTTGCCGCGTTACCGGGACGCCATTGCCAAGTTCGGCGCCGCCGGCCTGGACTACGAGCAGATGGCCCGCCGCGTCTCCGCCGCAACCGGTGGACTTTCCTGCGCTCCCCTTTTCCTGCGGCACGCCGGCGATGTCGGCCGCCCCGTCTGGAGTCTGCGGTTTTCCTGCAAAGCCCTGGACGACCAGATCGAGGACGCGCTGGGTGTCTTGCGCGATCTCGTTTTCGCGGTGGATCCGCACGACCGCAACCGGCTTCAGAGCGTGCTGACCCAGGCGCGCGCGGGCTACCGCAGCGATGTGATGGAGAACGGACACAACTACGCCCAGTGGCATGCCGGCCGCTTCCTCACCGCCGAAGGGCATCTGGAAGAGCAATGCCACGGCATTCCCCAACTGGCCCTCACCGCCCGGGCCTGCGAACGCTTTGCCGCGGAAGCCGACCCCCTGATTGCCCGGATAGACCGTCTGCGCGATTTCATTCTGCAACCGGGCCGGCTCACGGTCAGTTTCACCGGTTCCGATCAGGCCTGTGCCACAACCCAGGCGGCGCTGGCTGGTTGGGTCAAGGCCATGACCGGACCGGCTTCCCTTTCTGAGGGGCACAGCGGCGGGTTGGCGGCGTCGTTGGCGAAAGCGGCAACGGGTGCGGGCGGGGCCGCTTCCTGCGAAGGACTTGCCGTTCCCATCCAGGTTGCCCATTGCGCCCAGGCGATGATTGCCCCGCGGCTGGGGCATCCCGACTGTGCGGCCCTGGCCATTGGCGTCCATCTGGTGCGGTTCGAGTATCTGCTCAGCGAGATACGCCTCAAGGGCAGCGCTTACGGGGCCGGCCTGAGTTATAACCCGCTGGCGGGTTCCCTGTTCCTGACGTCCTTCCGGGATCCGCACATCACCCGCACCCTCGATATTTTTGCCGGGACCCCGGAGTTTGTGCGGACCGCCGGCTGGACACAGCGCGATGTGGACCGCGCCATTATCGGAGTGGCCAAGCAGGATGAGCGGCCGCTGCGGCCGGGTGAAGCCACGGGGGAGGCGCTTACGCGTCATCTGACCGGCATGACGCCCGAGCGGCGTAATCGCTACCACGCCGAGCGTCTGGAAGTCACCCCCGATTCCGCTCGCGACGCGCTGCTGAAGACTCTCGAGGGTGGCTTGGCATCCGGTCCTGTCTGCGTGGTGGCCGACCGCCGCCAACTCGAGGAAGCCTGTCGTACCCCGGGCGCCAGGCGTCTCGATATCGCCGACGTCGTGATGTAGGGGGTAACAACGCCAGGATTCAGATGGGCTGGCCAGCCCCGGACGCGCCGTCACCATGGGCTTGTCTTGGGGATTCCCCGCGGGGAGGTGCAGGGGGCACGGCTCGACAAGCGACAATGCGTTCGATCATTCTGTCAGAATTCCATCTGTTCAGATCAGGATTTAGATGCGTTTGCCCTGCAGGCCGTTATCGTACTGGTGGACATTCTTTTCAAAGTTGGGTATAACCCGAAAAGTGGTTGTCGAAGAAGTGGACCGAAGGTGGGATGAAAACCGCCCCGTTGCCTGCTCCCTATCGATCTTCCTAACCCCAAGGCGAAGAAAAAGTTTAGTCGCTGAGGGGGTCGGTGGGTTCGAGTTGAACCCCTTTCCACAGGAACCGGAAAGAAAAAGAAGGGGTCCAAAGGTAAGGCAAGAAGGGAATCGAGAGATGGGTAAGAAATTATATGTTGGCAACATGAGTTACAGCGTCACGAGTGATACCCTTAAGCAGCTTTTTGGCGCTTATGGCAAAGTCGCGTCTGCGGACGTGATCATGGACCGCGAGACGGGTCGCAGCAAGGGCTTCGGATTTGTTGAGATGTCGACTGATGCCGAAGCGGCGGCGGCCATTGCAGGCACAAATGGCACGGACGTGGATGGACGTGCACTGACCGTGAACGAGGCACGGCCCCAAGCTCCGCGCGTTGGCGGTGGTGGCGGCGGCGGCTTCGGTGGTGGCGATCGGGATCGTGGTGGTGGCGGCTATGGCGGCCGCCGGTAGTACACTTACGCCTATTAAGAGCACATGGGTTGAGAGCGCGGAAACTGGCTGAAAGGCCGGTTTCCGCGTTCTTCTTTGAGGAGATCTTCTGACAACGGATTGAAGTTCCCGAAACCTATTCGTTCAAGGATCTCCATGTCGCTTTGATCGATGCCTTTGGATGGTGGGACAGGCCCTATGATAAATTCGTGCAACACTCGTTGTTTGAGTAGAGATCCGAGAAAGCGGGTGTGGGTCTCTTGGCCTCAGTCTTTCCTCTTCTTCACTCCAGCAAAGCGGGTGGTAAACCCCGTCGCGCAACAGGTTGTGGTCCCGCCAGTAAAATGGAGACCCCAGTTCAGTAAGTTCTGTCACAAATCTTCAGACTGTCACATAAAAATGACCCTTGGAAACATTTTCCATGATTTTTCTAAACCCATTGGCCACGTGGCTGGGGGTACGCCAGAAACCGCGCTCAGATCAGGGGGGTTAACTGTCAGGGTTGGCACCCCCGAGCCCTTCCCCAGTGTCTGAATCGCAGTATTTCGCCGGAGACCCCCGCGCGGATCGGGTGAACCGGACCGTGCCTTGACCTGGATGGGGTCGGGGCCTTACTATTCCCCCGTTCATACAGGGGGGAGACCAGGATGCCGGACACAGTGAAGGACAAACTCGTGGGCGTACGAGTGCTGGTGGTGGACGATGATGAGGCCATCCGGCTCCTGACCAAGCGCCTGCTCTCCGCTCACGGTTGCGCCGTGGAATGCGGCGACAATGGTCGTGTGGCGCTCCAGATCCTGCTCCGGCAGGATTTCGACGTGGTGCTGGTCGATCTCCGCATGCAGGAAATGGACGGCATGGCGTTTGTCGAGGAGGCCCGCAATATCTGGCCATGGCTCGGTTTCGTATTCATGACCGGATACGCGGATGATGTTTCCATCGAGCGTGCCGCCGCCCTGGGTATCCGGCGCATTCTGCAGAAGCCGGTGAGCCCTGCGCTCATCTGCCAGACCGTATTGGAGGAGTATATCGACTGCCGCGGGCGGATGGGGGTGGTGGCGACTGGTTTCGAGCAGCACCAGCGGCAACTGAGGATTCTCGGGCATCTGGGTGAGGCGGCGCTGGCGTCGAGGACCTTCGTGGAGGCCCTCCGCAGTCTGAGCGAGGGGCTGGGGGATCTGCTCTCCTGCGATCTGGTGGGGCTGTTGGCCTTTGACGAAGGGCAGAAGATCGTGGTGCTCAACGTCCACAAGAAGGTCGCCGAATCCTTTGTAAAAAGCGCGGAAAAAGAGATTATCAGCCGTTACGAAATGTTGAGCGGGCGTTCGTTGTCCGTCTCCGACTTGCGCGTGCAGGTGGAGGGGGTGCCCTGCCTGCCCACGGGGGTGGCCCAACCCGGGCGTATGCTGACCATTCCGCTTCTGGTCGCCAACGAGGTGCAGGGCCTGCTGCTGATGGCGTCCTCCGAGCGTGATGCCTTTGGTCCGGCGGACGTGTCCTTCGTTTATCACATCACCAATCTGCTGTCGTCGGTGCTGTCGTCGGTGATTCGTATCCGTCAGTTGGCGGTCCATGATTCGCTGACGGGATTGTACAACCGCGTGCATCTCGAGGAACAGCTTGACCGCGCCTGGATGCTGGCGCGACGGCATGGCCACGCCATGGCGGTGGCGATCATGGATATCGACCATTTCAAGGAGATCAATGACACGCATGGGCACCTGGAAGGTGACCGGTTGCTGAGGGAGTTCGCCGAGATTCTCAGCAAGGTCGCCCGTACCTCGGATATTGTGGCCCGCTACGGCGGCGATGAGTTCGTGGTGGTGTTGCCACAGACCGAACTGCCGGCGGGGCTGGGGCTCGGAGACCGCATTTCGAGCGCCGTACACGACCATGTGTTCTGTTCCGACACCGCCAAATTGCGCGTGACGGTGTCGGTGGGGATTGCGACCAGCCGGGACATCGAGGTCTCCGCGAGTGCCACGGAGATGCTGCGCCTGGCGGATATGGCCCTGTATGCCGCCAAACGGGACGGACGCGACCGCGTGCAGTTGTGGTCCTCCATGCAGTCAGCCCAAAGCCGCGCGGCCGGGGACGATGCGGCGGATCCTGGCGCGGCCAGGACCGGAACCCCGTCGAAGGGGCGGGTCCTGGTGGTGGATGACGACCCCGCCGTGGTGGCGCTTCTGGGCATGGTGCTGCGGAGCCATGGCATTGAGGTGGATTCCGAGACGTCCTCGGAAGCGGCCATGCAACGGCTGGAACATTCCGTCGGAGTCTATGACATTCTGCTGACCGATCTCCAGATGCCTGATGGGGGCGGCCTGGAAATTCTCGATATGATCCAGGAAACCGACCGGATGCTTCTATCCATCGTCCTGACCGGGTATGCCACCAAGGAGAGCGCGGTCGCCAGCCTGCGCCGGGGTGCTTTTGAGTTTATCGAGAAGCCTGTCATGCGCGAGGAGCTTCTGGCGGTGGTGGACCGGGCGCTGGATCATCGCCGCCTGCGCAAGGAAAACGCGCGTTACCGGCTGCGCCTGGAGGAAATGGTCCAGCAGAAGAGCGCGGCGCTGGTGGCGGCCCTGGATCAGGTTAAAACCTCGTACGACTTCACGCTGCAGGTCCTGGCGGGATTGCTGGATGCGCGCGAACACGCCACCGGCCAGCACAGCCTGAGGGTGTGCGAGTTGGCGATGGTCATGGGGGTGGCCCTGGACATGACCCCGGAAGGACTCAACAAACTGAGGCAGGGGGCCCTCCTGCACGATATCGGCAAGATCGCCGTTCCCGACGCCATTCTTCTCAAATCCGGACCGCTGACGGATGAGGAATGGAAGGTCATGAAAACGCATCCGGAGGTGGGGTACACCATTCTCAAGATCAGTCCCTATCTGATTGACGTGGCGGAGTTGATTTACAGTCACCAGGAGCGTTTCGATGGGACAGGTTATCCCCGCGGGCTGCGGGGCGAAGCCATTCCCCTCGGTGCGCGCGTTTTCGCGGTGGTGGATGCTTACGATGCCATGCGCTCGCTCCGTCCCTACCGATCGCCCATGAGTTCAGCCCGGGCAGGCGAGGAGATCCGGCGTTGCAGCGGGACACAGTTCGATCCCGTGGTGGTGGACGCCTTTGTCCGCTGCCAGGCGGAACTGGAGCGTGTCGGAAACTGGCCCGAAGGCTGAATCCGGAGCCCGGCCCTCGCGGCGGGAAGAGGCCCGCTCGCCCTCACACGCGGGCAGGCGGGCGGATGTCCAGTTTGCGCATCCGGTAGTTCAGGATTCTCCGGGTGGTGCCCAGCCGCTGCGCCGCCCGTGTCTGGACTCCATTGGTTTGGCGGAGCGCCTCCATGACGAGGTCCCGTTCAAACGCCGCCACGGCTTCGGCGAGGCGGGTCGGGCCGGCTTTTCCCGTCGGGGCGGGCAGGGGAGGCGCGGCGCGCATGGACTCCGGAAGATGCTCGGGTCTCACGAGGTCGGCTTGGCCGTGCAGCACGATGACGCGCTCAATGGCGTTGCGCAATTCACGGACGTTGCCGGGCCAGGGGTACCTCTGCATGAGTTGCAGGGCGTCAGGGTCGATGTCCCGCACGGGGACCGTCATATTCTGCCGGAACAGGTTGAGAAAATAGCGCGCCAGCAGCGGGACATCCTCCGGACGGTCGCGTAGCGGCGGAAGCAGGATCGGGACGACGTTCAGGCGGTAGAACAGATCGTCGCGGAACGTGTGTTTCCGGACTTCTTCAGCCAGGTCACGGGCGGTGGCGGCCACGATGCGGGCGCCGGTGCGCACGACTTGTGTGCCGCCGAGGCGCATATACTCCCGTTCCTGCAACACCCGCAGCAACTTGACCTGGGTGGACAGCGACATTTCGCCGATTTCGTCGAAAAACAGTGTACCCGCGCCGGCCAGGTCGAAGCGCCCCAATTTGCGGGATTCCGCGCCGGTGAAGGC
>JBAXWO010000004.1:0-23198 GCA_037128375.1 bacterium | reverse complement strand
CTGGTGCAGCGAAGTCTCGATGAGGCTACGGCCCGACTCGCCGTCCTGGATCCCCGTGCCGTGCGGCCCCACGACCTGTCGAGGCGCCGGGGTCGTCTGCTGGGGTGGCAGGTCCTGGCCGCCCTGGCGGTAATCCGGCTCTGCGGTATCGACGCGTTCCTCACGATCGCCCCGCGGATGGTGTGGCCCGGGCGCGACATTCCGCCCTACAGTCACTACCGGTTTGATGTGCGGCCGGCCGCCCCGGTGGTCCTTTACGGTGCGGCGGCGGAAGTCTCGGCGACCCTCCGCGGAGCGCCCGTCGAGGCCCAGGTCTGGATGATGACGCGGCGGGCGGGGCACAAGGTCCAGCGGGTGGCCTGCTTCCAGGAGGGGGGCGGCCGGTACGCGCAGCGACTGGAGAACGTCACCGCGCCGGTCGAGTTCTGTTTCGCGGTGGGACGGGCCCGCAGCCGCTGGCACGCGGTGGAACTGCAGTTGCAGCCGCAGGTCGTTCTCACCCGGGTCCGGCTCGTGCCGCCGTCCTATACGCGATTGCCGGTACGTGAATTCCCGGCAGGCCAGGAGGATGTGGCGGGCGTGCGGGGATCGAAGGTGACGCTGACGTTGACCAGCAACCGGCCGCTCAGGGACGGGTCACTGACGATCGAGCGCCGGAATGCCGTCAAAGGGGCCGGCCAGGTGATCGAGGGGCGCCTGGTATCGGAACGTTCCGCGGCCTTCGAGTGGACACTGGAGGAGGATGCGGAGGCCAAGGCAACCCTGCGGGATGTGAGGGGAACGCCGACAGCGGAACCGTTGGTCGTGCATCAGAAACGGGTCCCCGATGAAGCGCCGACAACCGTGCTGACCGAGCCGCCTGAGTTTTCCATGGCGACGCCGACGGCCGTGATCAAAGTGGCCGGTGACGTTGAGGATGACTTCGGCATCGAGCAGATTGACTGGATCCGCTCCGTGGTGGGGTTCAACGACCGGTGCCTCACGCTGCGGCGGGGCGCCGCCGGCGCTCGTGCCGGGTTTGAGACGGAACTGAACCTCGGGAGGCTGGGAGTGGAGGCTGGCCAGGTGCTGGAGTTCTATGCGGAGGCCTTGGACAATAATCCGACGTTGCCCGGCGTGGGGGCCTCATCGGTTGCCCGCGTGAAGGTGATCAGCGAGGACGACTACGCGGGGATGATCCGCAACCGTGAGGCGCTGGAGCAATTCACGGCGCGGTATGCGGTCGCCGCGGAGGCCATGAAACAGGT
The DNA here is from genome assembly GCA_037128375.1 of bacterium. Taxonomy (GTDB): domain Bacteria; phylum Verrucomicrobiota; class Kiritimatiellia; order CAIKKV01; family CAITUY01; genus CAMBRF01. Next base: position 21,951 of record JBAXWO010000004.1, on the reverse strand, counting down.
GATGGAGTCGCTGGAGGAATTGCAGGGTTTGGTGCTGTGGAAAAATCCCGACCGGACCACGCTGGCCGCGACGGTCAAGAAGGCCCGCGAGGCGCATACGGCTGCGGAAGCGCTGTTCCGCCAGTTGGCGAGCGACTTCGCCGCCTATGACAGTGAGAAGACGTTGAAGGCGACGGCGGCGGAGATTCTCGGGAAACTGGCGGAGAACAAGGCGGAACTGGAGGTCATGCGCGAGCCGGGACCGGACCTTACCGCGAAGGCCGAAGGCATGCTCAAGCGGTTGGGGGCTGAGGCGGAGTCGCTGTTGCGGCAGGGGATTGACGCCGAGGCGGCGGCCCGGGTGGCGAAGGTCATGGAGGGCGCGGGGCGGTTTATGGAGATTGTCCGGCGCCAGGAAACCTTGGTCCGGCGACTGAAGCAGCGTTATGGCGAAAAGGTCAAGGCCGACAACCTGCCTTTCCTGCCCGGTTATGGGGAGGACCAGGGTGAGATTGCGAAGGACCTGGCAGGCTTCGTGACGAACGTAACGGCGGCGGCCGCGGCGCTGCCGAAAGGGATGGAGGCGTTGGGGAACGATACGATGGCGTTTCTGATGGCTTTGGATCAGACGGGCGCCTCAAATCACATGGGACAGGCGGTGAGCGCGAGCCGGAATAGCGACGCCCCCCGTACCTACCGGGAGGCGCAGTTGGCGCTGGAGAAACTTAAGTCGCTGCTTCAATTCGGTCCTTCAGGCTGTACCAACGGTTTTGCGGGGATGTGCCGGGGACAGAAACCCGACTTTGCGCCCGGCGACATGAAGAAGACGCTTGAGGAGATGTTCCGCTCCTTGTGCCGCAAGCGCGGGGTCGGACAGGGCATGGGTGAAGGGAGCGGCCTTGGCGGAGATGAAGGCGGCGGATCGGGAACCGGGTCCGAAGGGTATTCCGAACTGGGAACCCCGGTCTATGGTCCCGGGCGGAGTTCGATGGGTCAGGCCGGCCAGGTCCAGGAAACATCTGGACGAGGAGAAGGGCGAGGAACGGGCACGGGCGGGGCGGGCCGCAGTCCCGACGTGGTGGAACGGTTGCCGGGGCTGAATGGGTTGGCGCCGTCCGGCGAAGCCATTCAGTTCGAGCGGTTGCCGGCGAAGTATCGTGATGCGGTGAAACGTTATTTCCAGAATGGCCGGGAAGGAGGCGAACAGTGAGTCGAACCCTGCTATGGCGTGCCGTCTTGTGTGCGGCGATCGGGCTGGCCCTCCCGGCGTGGGCAAAGGACGCGGCGGTGCGGTGCGCCAATCTCATCTATGCCGGGACGCAGACGTCCCGGTGTTTCAGCGATGAGTTTCTGAGCGCGGTTCAGCGCGAGAGCACCATCGCCACCGAACGACGGTTCAAGAGCGTGAAGCTCGATTCGGAGGAGCTGTTCGCCTTTCCGTTTGTGGTGATGACCGGTGAAAAAGAATTCTACCTGTCGGCCAAGGAGCGGGAGAACTTGAAGAAGTACCTGACCCGGGGTGGTTTTCTGCTGGCCTCAGCCGGATGTTCCAGCAAGGAGTGGGACAGGTCCTTCCGCCGTGAGATGCGGCAGGTTCTTTCGGAGCGCAAATTGACCCGGATCGACATGGATCATGCCGTGTTTAAGACGGTCAAGACCATCAAGGAACTCAAATTGAGTCATGGGGGATCGGATCCGTATCTGGAGGGGATCGAAAATGACGGCAAAACCGTGGTGATCTACTCGTCGCAGGGCTTGAACGATACCGCGCACACGGTTGGGTGCTGCTGCTGTGGCGGGAATGAGATTGTGAATTCTATGGAAGTGAACGTCAATATCCTGGTGTACGCGCTGACGCATTGAGGGACGTATGGAATTTCGCGATAGCATAAAGGGATCGTCCGTTCGCGGCGCCAAGTCGCGGGGGTTGGGCCTCCTCATGCTGGCGGCGGGAGTCATCTTGCCGGCGGTCGTCGGGTGGTCAGAACCAGCCGTCGTTCCGGCGGTCACGTGGACCGAGAATCTGAGCGGGGCCCTGGCGCGTGCCGGCAACGAACTCAAACCGGTCCTGCTGGTGTTCTCCTCGCCGGATTGCCCGTGGTGCGTGCGGCTGAAATCGGAAACACTGGCGGAGAAAGACGTCCTGGCAGCCCTCGAGGGGTTCATCTGCGTCAGCATCGACACCTCCCGCGACCCGAAGACGGCGCGGGAGTTCCAGTTGCGCGGCGTTCCGGCAACGGTGATTCTTTCCGGCGACGGGCGCGTACAGTCCATGGTCGAGGGGTTCATGGATAAGACGGCTTTCCTGGCGTTTCTTGACGAGTTCCGGAAAGGTGGAGGGCCGCGGAATAACGCCTTCCCGGAATTGGCGAATTGGCTGAAGGCGCTGCAAGCCAGGGACGTCGCGATCGCGCAGTGGCCGGACCTGATGGCCGGACTGGGGAGTAACGAAGGCCGCGCCCGGTTGCATGGCGCGTTGCTCGCCTATGAGCCGTGCCCTCGCCGGGAGTGGACCGCGCTGTTGAAACATCCGAAACTGGCTGTCCGGCTGGGCGCTTTCGAGATCCTGGAGGAGTTGGCCGGCAATACGTACGGGTATGACCCCTGGACTGAGCCTGGGGCGAATCGTGAAGCGCTGGAACGCTGGCAGGGCTGGGTGGAGGGAAGTTCCAACGAAACACAACGGGTGTTTGCTCCGCTGACGGAGGAGCAGATTGTCGGTTACGTCCGTGACCTGGCGTCCGGTGATCGGGACCGGTCGGCGCGGGCCGTGCGCATGCTCGAGCAGGCCGGCACGTCGGTGATCCCGGTATTGGAGTCGTGGTCAGTTTCGGCCACGGGGGCCGGGGAGGATGCCCTTCGCCGGGTCAGGGAAGTGCGCTACTTCCTGCTGCTGCCCGATTCCCTCGGAACGGAACGCGGCCGGATCGTGCATCGCCTAGTGTTCGGGAACCAGGACGAACGCCTGCGAAGCCTGGCGGGGGCGGCCGCGGCGGGCGAACGCGCACTGCCGGTGCTCGCCGATTTCCTGACGGACGCGGACCCGATGATCCGGGAAGCCGCCGTGGATAGCCTCATCCTTGCAGGCAAGAACGGCGCGTTCCGGTATTTGGGCGACTTGCTGAAGACGGAGAAGGACGAGGAGGTCATCCATGCGGTTGTCCGGGGTGCGGGGAGTCTGAAGGGGCCGAAAGCAGTGGAATTGATCGGCCCATTTCTCGCGCATGAAAATGAAGATCTGGCGGTGGCGGCCTTGGCGAGCCTGGGGAGGACGAAGTCGGCCAAGGCGGCGGATGCGGTGAAAGCGTGCCTCAAGAGTCCTCGCTGGAGAGTGCGCGCAGCGGCCCTGGAAGCCATCGGGAAACTCCGGGCCACCAGTGCGGAACCAGACGTGATCATCTGCCTGGACGATGCGGATCCGTTCGTGCGCCGCACGGCGGTGTTAACCCTGTCATCGATGTCGGCTAAGAAGTCGGTTAAACAGCTTACGGAGGTTTTTCTCAAGGACGACCCGTTGAAGGGGCCGATCGTGGCGGCCCTGCGGCAGATGGAGGCGCCTCTCCCGGCAACGTTCGGCCCGGCGCTGAAGGATAAGGAACCCGAGGTGTTGCTGTCGGTGTTGGAGGGGTTGGGTGATGGCGGTGCGGATTCCTGGCGGCTGGCGTTGCCGTATGTGCGGCATGAGAACGGCGATGTGGCCTGCGCCGCCATCCGGGTCGTGTCGCGTGGAGGCGGGCGGAATGCCGGGGTCCAGGCGGAATTGGCCAAGGTCCTGCACGAGGGCGGCAGGGAACGCGTCCAGGCCGTGTTCGAGTCGTATCAGGCCGACGAGGACGAGACTCGGTCCTATTCGACCTCCATTGACACCGCTGAAAACGAGGATTTCGAGCAGTTGGTGGCGGTACCCCGGGTTGCCGGAAGCGACGCCCCGACGGGGGGTGAGGTTGACGCCCTGGCCAGTTTGTTTTCGGCCTTTTCAGCCGCGCCTGCACCGGCGCCGGTTGTGACGAATGCGGCGACCCAGGCGGAGCCGGACCAGGCCAGCCTACAGGATGTCTTTAGCGCATTCGGGCCCGCGGTGCCCGCCGGGCCTGGCGTTGTGCAGGAGACGAATCTTTCAAATCCGGTCGCGAGTCGTGGCCTGGCGGAACCGGTGGACAGCGGACGCGGCGAAGCGCGTTCCTCCAGGGAAACCGGGGATCTCGTCCGGGAGGCCCTGGCGTATCTGGATCCGAAGCGGGAGGCGGACTTGAGATTCTCGGCGGCCCTGATGTTGATGGCCATGGGGAATGGTACAGGGGTGGCGTTTCTAGCGGAGTCGCTCGACTCCCGTACGGCGGAGGAACGGTTGGCGATCGTTAGGCGTGCAGGCCTGTGCCGCAGAGGAACGGCGTTGCCCCTGATCAAGCGGCTGTTGCGGGATCCGTCGGCTGACGTGCGGGCGGCGGCTGTCTCGCTTTGCCTGAAGGACTCGGCGGGGGAGGCCTTCATGAACGAACTGATCGAGGCGGCCTTCGATCCGGAGTCCGTGTTGAGTCCGCCCGACCTGTTCAAGGAGTCGTACCAGTGGTTTCAGGCTGTCCGGCGTGCGTCAATCCGCCGGAAGATCGGGACGTCGGTGCGGCAGGTCTTGGAGAATGTCGTGGAGAAACGCTACGACGATCCCCATCGCATCATGGCCCTGACCTTGCTCGAGGCGTGCTGGCGGGAGGGGGATCAGGCGATCGTGGCCCGTTACCTGAATGCCGAGAATCCGTTCGTGCGGCGCGCGGCATGGTATGCGTTCGGCAAGCATCAGCCGTCCGAATTTGCGGGAAGAGTGCAGGCCGTGGCCCGGGATACGTCGGAATGGGTGCGGGCCGTGGTCCCGGCCGTATACAGTCGTGCGGGAGCTGTTCAGTGGACGGTTTACTTCGATGCGGAGACCGCGGCTGGCGGCATGAGCAGTTTTTCGGAGTCCTCCGGTTCCCGGAAGCGATTGCCGGGCCCCGTGGTGGACGTGTTGCTGGGGCTGAGCCGGGATCCGGCGCTGCCGGTACGCACGGCGGCGGCGCTATGCCTGTTCTCGAATCGCGAAAAGGCGGATGTGCGCCTGTTGACGGAGATGATGGAGGCGGCGCCCGAACGAGGGATGATGGCCTACCAATTGGCAACCGTCCTGCAGGAGGCGTCCGTGAGTTGGCTGCGTGAGATGAATGCGGGCGAAGTCCTGGCCCTGGTGGATGCGGTGGTGGCGCAGATGGGGGAGGATGACACCCGCCTCGACAATCTTCGGAAGCAGTTGGTGTCGGGCGTCGGGGCGCCCCTCGACGCGAAGAAGGTCGTGCTGCGTAAGAACGAGCCGAAGCAGGTGGGGCCGCACCCTCCGGGATACCGCGATGTCCTGCCTGAGGAGAGCCGGGTTCCCTCGGGGTCCGGCGGTATTCAGCCGGCGGCGGGCGATTCGTCGCGGCGGGTGGTCTTCTTCCGCAACCCCGGGTGCCGCGACTGTGCGCGAGTCGCGGAGTTGTTGAGGGCGTTGCGGTCGGAATTTACTGATTTAATCCTGGAAGAAATGGACATCCGCAATCCGGATCATGCACGGGTGAACGAGGCCTTGTGTGATCGGTTCGAGGTGCCGGAGCGATATCGTCTTGTGGCTCCCGCCGTCTTCTGCGGGGCGGGCAACCTGATCAAGGGCGAGATTACCTTCGAGCGGCTGGGTCGGATGTTGAGTCGGACGGAGGCGACGGAGACGGCCTGGCGCCAGGTGAGCGACGAGGCGATAACCCGGGCAAGCCTGACCCTGGCTGAGCGGTATACGGCCCTGGGCGGGTGGATTGTGTTCGCCGCGGGGCTTCTGGACGGGATCAACCCGTGCGCGTTTGCGACGATCATTTTCCTGCTGTCCTACCTGCAGGTCACCCGGCGCGGCCCGCGCGAGATTCTGGCCGTGGGCGGCGCATTTGTGGCGGGGATCTTCCTCGCGTATTTCCTGCTGGGGCTGGGCCTGGTGGAAGTCGTGGTACGGTTGTCGTTGTTGCGGCGGTTGGGGATGGTCCTGAACTGGGGCATGGCGGCGTTTGTGGCCGGAGTGGCGCTGCTGAGCGTCTGGGACGGCGTGCAGTGCATGCGAGGCCGGATGGGCGACATGGTTTTGCAGTTGCCCGGCGTGTTGAAGGCCCGGATACATGATGCGGTGCGCCAGAGTACGCGGCATCGTCATTTTGTGGCGGCGGCGTTCGTGGCGGGGTTGGTGATTGCCGTGCTGGAGCTGGCCTGCACCGGGCAGGTGTATGCGCCCACGATCCTCTACATGCTGAAGACAGGGCAGGGCCGGATCGGGGCGGTTGGCTATCTGGCGCTCTACAATGCGGCGTTTATCGTGCCGTTGCTGGTGGTGTTTGCGGGAGCCTACGGCGGGTTGCGCAGCGAGCATCTTACGGTGTGGCTGGGGCGGCGGGCGGCGCTCGTGAAATTCGCCACGGCGATCCTGTTCGCCGCGCTCTTTATCCTCTTCGTCTTCGGCACGCTGAAGACCTTCGGGTAAGACGGCTGATTCCGGTTGCGTAAAGCGTGCGCAGGTGGCAGCATGCGTCCGTGGTGTTAATCTTGTATTAGGGAGGCTGGATATGGATTCGCTAACGGCTTGGTGGATGGCGTTGCAGCCAATGAACCAGTGGTTCTTCGTCGCCGCCGCGTTTTTCACCGTTTTCTTTCTGGCCCAAATGTTCATGGCGGTGGCCGGGTTGGGCGGCGGGGATGCCGACGTTGATACGCATGTGGGAGGGTCGCTCGAGCACGACACGCCGCAGGATGCCCATGATTCCCTGGCGGCCTTCAAGCTGCTTTCGGTGCGGTCCGTACTCGCGTTTTTCACCCTGTTCACCTGGGCGGGTGGCCTGTATATGAGTCGGGCTGTGCCCCCGTCGCGGGCGTTGACGTACGCCCTGGTGTGGGGCTTGGTCGCCATGGTCCTCGTGTCCCTGTTGCTGCACCTGATCCGCCGGATGTCCGAGACCGGTAACATGCGGCTTGCCTCCTGTGTGGGAAGTCCGGGCACCGTCTACCTGAACATTCCTGCAGGCGGGACCGGCGAAATCCGCGTGGTGTGCGACGGGGTCGTAACCATGATGAAAGCGCGGGCCAAGGGTGGCGTTGCGGTTCCGGCCGGCACGCCGATACGGGTGCTCAGTGTTTTGGGTGATAATACGTTCGAGGTGGAAGCGGAACAGGTGTCTTCAGCGCGAAAGGGATCGACGACATGAATATGATCATGAATGGACTTGTATTGGCTCAGTTAAATGCGGGGGGGGACACGGGCGTTTCTTTGGTCGCGGTCTTCCTGGGCATCTTGCTGGCCGTCATTATCTTCGTGCTATTCATGACGTTCGTCAGCCGCTACAAGCGATGCCCTTCCAATAAGATTCTCGTGATCTACGGGAAGACGCGCAGTGGGGCGTCGAAGTGCGTCCACGGGGGTGCGGCCTTTGTCATGCCACTGATACAGTCGTATGACTATCTCGACCTGGAGCCGTTTGTGGTGCCGATCGACCTCTCCAACGCGCTCTCCCAGGAGAATATTCGTGTGACCGTGCCCACCTCGGTGACGGCGGCCATCTCGACCCAACCCGGCGTGATGGAAAACGCCGCGATCCGCCTGCTGGGGTTGAGTTCCCAGCAGATTCAGACTCTGGCCCAGGATATTATCATCGGCCAGATGCGCGCTGTGTTGGCGACGATGCGGATCGAGGACATCAATCGCGACCGCCAGGTGTTTATGTCCAAGGTGAACGAATCCGTGGCCGGTGAGTTGGAAAAGATCGGTCTGGCGGTGATCAACGTCAACATCCGCGACATCGAGGACGAATCGGGTTATATCAAGGCGATCGGCCGCAAAGCGGCCGCCGAGGCGATAAACCAGGCGAATGTGGATGTGGCGGAGCAGGAAAAGTTCGGGTTGACGGGTGTGGCGGCGCGTCAGCGCGACCAGCGCATCGCGGTGGCTGCCGCCACGGCCGAGGCTGAAATCGGCGAGGCGGATGCCCAGCGCAAGAAACGCCAGTTGGTGTCCGCCGCCATGGCGGAAGCCCAGATCGGTGAAGCGTCGGCGGACAAAAACAAGCGTCAGCAAACGGCGAAATTGGAGGCGGATGCCGTGCAGTCGGAAACGGCAGCCAACGCCCAGAAGGCCAGTTACCGGGCGACCCAGAAAGTGGCTGAGGAAGAGGCTCGCAACAAGGGCGAAACGGCGTCCCGCGAGGCGGACGGCTCCATTCGGGTCGCCCAGGAAACGGCGCAGAAACTTGCCGAAGATGCACGGGCATTGCGCGAACAGTCGCGCCTCAACGCCGAGGTCGTTGTGCCCGCCGAGGCCGAAAAGAAGAAGGTGGTCATCGCCGCCGACGCCGAACGCGAGCAGTCGGTGCTGCGTGCGAAGGGACAGGCTGAAGCAACCTTGGCCAAGATGACGGCTGAGGGCAAGGGCTTTCAGGCCGTTCTTGACGGCAAGGCAGTGGGCTATCGCAATCTGGTTCAGGCTGCCGGCGAGCCCCAGGTGGCCGTGTCCCTGCTGTTGATCGAGCGGTTGACCGAGATCGCGAATATCCAGGCGAAGGCCATTCAGGATCTGCCGATCGAGAAGGTGATCATCTGGGATGGGGGCTCGGAGAACGGTGGGATGTCGAACCTGGGCAAGAAACTGATGGGCGCCCTGCCGCCGATGCACGAATTGGCCAAGCAGGTCGGCTTGGACCTGCCGGAGTTCCTCGGCAGTATCCGGCCGGAGATCAAGAAGGACGCCGAGCCGAAGAAGTAAAAGTGCGGGATATAAAGGGGCCGTTGCTGTCGAATGCCGGCTGCAGCGGCTTTCTTTTTGATGAATCGGCTGAAGGGGAGATCTCTTGATGACTAGAAGACTGATCGGCGTGGGAGGGGTTGTCTGGGCATGGGGGGTGGCGGTTTCGCTCCTGGCCGGGGTGGCACTGGGAAACAATGAAAACGGGGAGGGCCGGCTCGATCTCATCAAGGCCGATTTGGCGGCGGTTCAACAGTATCGCGCCGGCCTGGAGCAGGTCCTACGCTTTGCGAACTCCCGTCAGGACCTGTTCCCGACCACCCGCCCAACTAAAGCGCGGCTGATGACCCGGGAGCAAAGGGAGGAAGTCTGGACGGCGTGGAAGACCTTCCTGGACTATTCCATGGCCATGGATTCGATCCGCCGTGCCCACAGTAAGACCTTCCTCATCGTCGATCGTCAGGTTCGCGACGAATCGTTCCTCGTCGCCTATGCCGCCTTCTTGGCCCAATACCGGTTTTCTCTCGATTTCATCAGACTCGTGGAGAACGATCCGGGGCTGGAGGTGCTGCTGAACGACTCCGTTCCGGAACTCGGACTGGAGAAGGGAACCTACAGCCGGTTCGAATTCCTGGTCGTCAACGTGGCCCGCAGTGCTGAATACCTGGCCTTCAAGTCAATCTGGGTGACCACGTTCAAGAAACCCGATCTGTCCGCCCTCAACGTCAAGGAGGATGCCGCCGTCCTTTCCCGCGGCCGCGTCGAGGCCCCGCTCCTGACGGCCGACAATGCGTTCGAGCTGGTTCGCAAAGGCGGCAGCCTTGCCTGGTTCCCGGTTCAAAAGGGCGTCTCAATCTGGATGGGCGACACGAAGGTATGGCGCCGGAAGGGTTGTCTCATCACTCTGGACCAGCTCGCCGTGGTCGCCACGAAGTTGCTGCCCGGCGATGTTCTGCTCGAACGCCGCGAATGGTACATGTCGAATGTCGGCCTTCCGGGCTTCTGGCCCCATGCCGTGCTCTATGTGGGAACCCCTGCCGACCGGAAGGAGTTTTTCGACGATCCCGACACCCGTGCCTGGGTCAAGGCGCAGGGACAGGCTGACGGCGATTTCGACGCCTTGCTGAAGTTGAAATACCCCGCCGCCTATGCGCAATGCACGGCCCCGCTGGAGGATGGCCATGTGCCCCGTATTCTCGAAGCCATCGGGGAGGGAGTGTTGTTCACCACGCTGGAACATTCCGGCGCCGCGGACAGTCTTTGCTCCCTGCGGCCGCGCCTGACTAAGAAGGAGCGGGCGGTGGCGCTGTTCCGGTCGTTCCACTACGTCGGGCGACCCTACGATTACAACTTCGATTTCACCACCGACTCAGCCATCGTCTGCACGGAACTGGTCTTCAAGTCCTATCAGGAATGTCCCGACTCACGCGGGTTGTCGTTCCCGATCCTGAACATTCTCGGACGTCCCGCGACCCCGGCCAATGAGCTGGTACACCAGTTCGATGCCACCTACGGCACCAAGGATCAGCAATATGACCTGGTCCTGTTCCTCGACGGGCAGGAGAAGACGCGGACGGCCAACGAGGGGTCGCTTGAAGAATTCCGGAAGAGCTGGCATCGCCCGAAATGGCATGTGGTGACTCAAGGCCTTAATGCCGACGTCTCCGCCAGGCCGGCCGCTCAACCCGAAGCGGGGAGCGGCACGTGAGCGATGCGCGCCCGCTGGGCGTCGGGATTCAGGCGGCGGGATTGCTGTTGTGGGTGACCCTGTTGGGCGCGGTCTTTGCCGCGGTGGAAATTCAAATCGAGGGCGGGGCGGGATGGGCGGCGAACCTGCCGACCTGGCGGCTTGAGAATTCCTGGCTGAATCTGTTTTGGGGCGGGAAGCCCATCACCGGGTATCATGTGGGGATCTTTTCCTTCATGGCGTTGGTGTTTCACCTCCCCCTGTTCATGGTCGGGACCTTTTCGTGGCGGTTGGAGGCCCGTATCCTGGGCGCGGTGATGGTCTTCTGGATCATCGAGGACTTTCTCTGGTTTCTCTTCAACCCCGCTTTCGGCATTGGCAAGTTCGCTCCCGCCTTCATTCCCTGGCACAAGCACTGGTTGTGGGGCGTTCCGGTGGACTATCTTCTTTCCCTGGCGGCCGGGGCGGTACTGATCGGAGGGTCTTACCGGAACACTTCCAAAAAGGAGTCAGCATGAAGATTCTGTTGTTGCATGCCTCGGCGGGAGCGGGACACCGGCGGGCGGCGGAGGCCTTGTCGAAGGCGTTTCTTCAGGCACGACCCGATGCGGAGGTGAAGGTTTGCGATATCCTGGATTATACCGCCGGGATTTTCAGAAAGACCTATTCGGAAGGCTACCTCGACCTGGTTCGCAAGGCGCCGGAGTTGTGGGGGTACCTCTATTCCGAGGCCGATCGCAAATCGGATGTTCCGTGGCGCAGGGAAATCAGGGCTGTCTTTAACAAGATGAACACCCTCTCTTTCCTGAAGTTTTACAAGGAGTTCGATCCCGACATCGCGGTCTGCACGCATTTCATGCCGCTGCAATTGCTGACCCGCGCTTCACGGCGTCGGCGGCGGCATGCCCAGGTGTACTGCGCGGTCACGGACTTTGCCGTTCATGCCTTATGGATTCTGGAGAACACCGACACCTACTATGTGGCGATGGAGGAGGCCCGGCGCCATCTGGTCCGGCGCGGGCAGCCTGCCGACCGGGTGGTGGTGACGGGCATCCCGATCGATCCGGTGTTCCAGCAGGGTCAATCGAAGGCGGACGCGCAGAAGACGCTCGGGCTCCCGGGCGACCTGCCGATCGTGCTATTGCTCAGCGGCGGTTTCGGCGTGGGGCCGACACTGGATCTGATCCGTGCGTTTGGGCAGGAGGTCCCGGTGTGTCGCCTCGTGGTGGTTGCAGGCGCCAACGAGAAGATGAAGCAGGAGGCCGAGGCGTTGGCCGCGACGATCCGCACGCCGGTGGTGGTTCACGGGTTTGTTTCCAATATTCATGTGATGATGGATGCCTGCGATCTGGTTATCTCCAAGCCCGGCGGACTCACGACATCCGAGGTTCTCGCCAAGGGGCGCCCGATGCTGGTGATCAATCCTATTCCCGGCCAGGAGCAGCGGAACTGCGAGACGGTCCTGGAGGCCGGGGCGGCCGCACGGTTATTCGAGGTGGATGACGCCTATTTCAAGGTGAAATCCCTACTGGAGGATCGTGAGCATCTAGCCCAGATGAGCAGCCGGGCGAAACGCCTGGGCCGCCCCAACGCCGCCGCCGCGATCGTGGCCGATATTATGGCTCGTCAGGTGAAAGTCGTGGGCACCGCTCCATAAATGGCATGCATATTTGGATCCTGATAAGCAGGTCTTTGTTTCGCCAAAAAGTCTTGATGTGACACCATAATGGTTATATTGTGACACCAATAAAGATGGGAGGCTTTCATGGCGTCTATGACTATCAGAGACATTCCAGACGAGGTTTTGGAGCGGTTAAAGGTTTTGTCAAAACGGGAGCGGCGGAGCCTGAACAAAGAATTCGTCGTCGTTGTCGAGCGCGGACTGCGAGTGTCGATGGGCGCATTGAGTCAGGGTGGAAGCGAGCATCACCTTTCGTCCTCAGGGCAGGCAGACCTGTGGGCGGCATTGGCTGGGAAATGGGAGGATGAACGAACCACCTGCGGGATCATACTCGACATTCGGAACGCCCGGACAATGGGACGCGAGGTGGCCTTGTGATTCTGCTGGATACCGACGTGTGTGTGGAGTTGCTGCGCGGTAACACGAGAGTGGTGGAGCAGCGACGGCGTGTTCAGGACGAGGTGGCCATATCCTTCATGACCGTGGGGGAGTTGTATTACGGTGCGGCCAAGTCAACCCGTGTCGATCACAATCGAAGTCTTGTGGAGTGTTTTCTCGTGACCGTCAGATGCCTCCAGTCGGGTATTGCCGTTATGGAGCGGTTCGGAACGCTCAAGGCCGGCCTGGTTGTTCGTGGAGAAGTGTTGCCGGATGCGGATATCCTTATTGCCGCCACGGCTTTGACGCATTGCGACCTGCTCGTGTCAGGAAACGGGGATCACTATGCGCGCATACCGGGTTTGAGAACGTCGAATTGGATCCGCTAGACGAGGTAGCGCTCGTGTCCCGGTCTCACGAACTGTTGTTTCAGGAGGAATTCTCCGAATCGAGAAATCTGTAACTCTTGCTGCGGCAATAACCTATCCATGTTCGACCTCCCATTATCACGTTCGGCAGCCACATCAAAGGGACCCATGTGGCTCGGCCGAAAGACAAACAGGTCCCACAACAGAAGGAGTCGAGCGATGAAAAAGCCGTTGATGCAAGGGATAGTTGTTGGGCTCAGTTTCGCATTGCTGGCAAGCGCCGCGTGGGCAGGCAAGGCCGAAGTCGAGAAGAAGGCTAAGGAAGCGATAATTCCGGCACTGAGTTTCAAAGAGGTTCCAGTTGACAAGGTTATCGACTTGATCGCCGAAAAAGGCGGCATAGTCATCAAGAAGGTGGACATCCCGAAGGATGCCCCGGCTGTCACGTTCGAGGCCAAATTCATCTCTGCTCTTGAAGCAGTCAAGATAGTGGCATCGATTTCCGACCTGAAATGCGCGATCACTGACAACGGTATAGAGGTGTCGCGGAAGACGCCGGAAGAGAAGGCGCAGGATCAGAAGCAGAAAGGCCCTGATCCGTTTGGTCAGTGAGACAAAGCCGCCGAACCAGCAGAGTCAGGCGACGCTTGACAGCGCGCCTGCTCCGCCCCGTTAGGTGCGACCGATAGATAAGGAAAGTTTTGCCAGAAGATGACATCTGCCAAGGCACCTGATAGAGTACGCTCATGAAAACGGTGTACGTGGAAACATCCATTTTGAGCTACCTGACGGCGCGACCTTCTCGCGACCTGCTGGCAGCCGCCCACCAACAGGTCACGCGGGATTGGTGGGAAGTGCGGCGAGCACGGTTCGAGGTCTTCATATCGCCGCTCGTAGAGCAGGAAGCGCGACGCGGCGATCCGGCCGCAGCTCAGCGCCGGGTCGATGTTCTGCGTGGATTGGTCATGCTCGAAGTTGTTGAGGAAGCCTACGATCTCGCCGCTGCGTTGATTTCAGAAGGTGCGCTTCCTCCTGCAGCGGAAGACGACGCTACGCACATCGCCTTGGCTGCGGTTCACGGCATCGATTATCTGCTGACATGGAACTGCCGTCACATCGACAACGCTGAGATCAAACCGGTTGCGCGCTCCATCTGTGCGACACGAGGGTACATCTGCCCCGAAATTTGTACGCCAGAAGAACTGATGGGAGACGCAGATGAAGGCTGACCCCATACTCAGGGAACTCTGGGAAATCAAAGATGGTTTGTCCAAGGAGTGCGGTCACGACCTGCGCCGCCTCTTCGAGCGTCTAAAGGAGTCCCAGAAGAACCGCGCTGGTCACTTGGTGAACCGGGCCAACCGGTCAATGAGAGTAGCAGAACCCAAGGGTCCAGGTTACGGTTCGTAAACTCGCCGAACCTGACCCTCGCCGATCGGGGCGTCCGGACGACCTCGGAATATGCCGTCCTGACCAATGAGATCATGCAGGGAGCCTGTGACCTGAAGGTCGAGGAGTACAAGCACGTCAACGCCCTGGAGCGGGAGAACCTTCGCGATCACATGACAGACATCGAACTGATCCTGACCATGCTGGCCGAAGCAACCACCACGGAATTACAGAGGCAACAGCCACTATGAACGAAACGACCATTGCGCCGGTATCCCGCGGATTCGTCTCGCTCAACATCTCGCAATTCTGCGGGGCGCTGAACGACAACGTGTTCAAGGTGCTGGCGATTCTCTTCATGATCCACCTGCGCGGTGCGGCCTCGGCGGCGACGATTTCCGCCGTGGCGGCCATGGTGTTCATTGCCCCGTTTCTGCTCTTTTCCGCCGCCTCCGGCGTTTTGGCCGATCGCCTGAGCAAGCGCAATATCCTCGTGTTCTGCAAGGCGCTGGAGGTGGCGGCGATGGTGGGGGCGGTCATGGCGTTCTTCTTCCGGTGTGAGTGGGGGCTTTATGCGGTCCTCTTCCTGATCGGCACCCATAGCGCCCTGTTCAGCCCTTCCAAATACGGGATCGTCCCGGAGTTGGTCGGCCGCGACCAATTGTCGAAGGCCAATAGTCTGCTGGTCATGGCCACCTTTCTGGCGGTCGTGCTCGGTTCCGCCGTGGCGCCGTTCCTGGTTGGGGTCTCGGGGTCGAATTACCCCCTGGCGCAAAGCGTTTGCGTGGCGACGGCGGTCGTGGGGTTGATTGCCGCCGCCAGGATCGGACGCACGCCGCCCGCCGGCTCGGATAAGAAAATCACGCCGCTGTTTGTGCGGGACATCTGGCGCACGCTGTGGTCCATCCGCGGGGACCGCTACCTGTTCCAGGCCGTTCTGGCCTCCGCCTATTTCACCATGCTCGGTGCCTACATGCAGTTGAACCTGATTCCCTACGGCATGCAACGGCTGGGGCTGACCGAATCGCAGAGCGGCTACCTGTTCTTTCTGGCGTCCATCGGTATCGCATCGGGCGCGTTGATGTCGGGAAAACTATCGGGGCGTAATATCGAGTTCGGGATTGTACCGCTGGGAGCGACGATCCTGGCGCTGGGCGCGGTGGCGCTGAAGTGGCTGCCGCCTTCGGTGTGGTGCGCCGGGCCCGCCGTCCTGGCCGCCGGCGTCGGCGCGGGGTTGTTCATAGTTCCGGTGGATTCGTTCGTCCAATCGCAGGCGCCCCAGCAGCAACGGGGTGAAATTCTGGCGGCCTCGAGTTTTCTCAGTTGGGTTGGCGCGCTGGTGGCCTCGGCGCTGGTCCTGCTGACCGTGAAACTCGGCTGGTCGGCGGCAACGGGTTTCCTGCTGATGGCCGGGTTGACCCTGATTCTGCTGGCGGTCACCGTCAAGGTGCTACCCGATTTCCTGCTGCGGTTCGTGCTCCTGATGGTGACGCGGCTGGCTTACCGAATCCGTATTCTGGGCAGCGCGAATGTGCCGATCGACGGGGCTGCCGTTCTGGTCTGCAATCACGTCTCCCATCTGGATGCCCTGCTGTTGATGGCCACCCAGCAGCGGCGTCTCCGGTTCATTGTGGAGTCCTCCTTGTACACCCGCTGGCCCCGGCTGGGTTGGGCCTTCAACCTCATGGGCTGTCTTCCTGTGGATGCCAAGGCGTCGCCCAAGCAGTTGGCGCAATCACTCGATGCGGTGCGCGCCGCGCTGGCCCAGGGCTACATGGTGTGCGTGTTCGCCGAGGGGACCCTGACCCGCACGGGCAATTTGCGCGAGTTTCGGCGCGGGTTCGCCTACCTGGTGAAGGAAACGAATTACCCCGTCATACCCGTCTATATCGGCGGGGCCTGGGGCGCGATCACCAGCTATTACCACGGGCAGCTTGTGCGACGCCGTCCGGTGCTGCTGCGTTATCCGGTGACGGTTCTGTTCGGGAAACCCCTGCCCCCGACGACCCCGGTCAACGAGGTACGCCAGGCGGTCATGGAGCTCTCATGCGATTATTATCAGGATCGCAAATCGGAGCGCCGTTCCCTCGGCGAGATGTTCGCAAAATCCGCCCACGCCAACTGGGACCAACTGGCCATGACCGATGCCGCCGGGAAGCGGCTGACGTACAGCAAGCTCCTGTGCGGGGCGCTGGCGCTGGCGGACAAGCTGCGCGGTATCACAGCGGGGCAGGACAAGGTGGGTATCCTGCTGCCGGCCTCGGTGGGCGGGGCCCTGACCAATCTCGCGGTCACGCTGCTGGGCAAGACCTCGGTCAACCTGAACTTCACCGCCTCGGCGGATTCGTTCCGGTCGGCCCTCCGGCAGTGCGAGTTGCAAACAGTCATCACCTCGAAGCTGTTCCTGGAGAAAATCGGACCGGTGGAACTGCCCTCCGGGACACTTTACGTCGAGGAACTGCTGGCTTCCCTGACGTCCGGCGACAAGCGGAAGGCGTTCCTGAAGGCCACCCTGCTGCCAGCGCGGATCCTGGGCCGGGTTCCGGGCTTCCAGGCTGACCGTCCGGTCACGGTCATTTTCTCCTCCGGCTCCACCGGTGAACCCAGGGGCGTTATGCTGAGTCACCACAACATCGCTTCGAACATCGAGTCGCTGCGGCAGGTGTTTCGTTCGGCGCCTACCGATAATGTTTGCGCGGCGTTGCCCTTCTTCCACTCAATGGGTTACACCGCCACGCTGTGGTTTCCTCTGTTGAGCGGGTTCTCGGCTACGTATCACGCCAACCCGCTGGACAGTGGAACCATTGCCACGCTGGTGCGGGAGAACCGCTCCACGATGCTGTTTGCCACGCCGACGTTTCTCATGCTGTATTTGCGCAAGGCGACGAAGGAGGATTTCGCTTCGCTCAGGTACGTCGTGGTGGGGGCGGAGAAACTGAAAGAACGCCTGGCGCTGGCCTTCGAGGAGCGGTTCGGGATCCGCCCGCTGGAGGGCTACGGGGCCACGGAGTTGTCGCCGGTGGCCACCCTGAGCCTGCCGCATGTCGAGGCGGGTGGCGTCGCCCAGCGCGGCTGGAAGGAAGGCTGCGTCGGGTTGCCGCTTCCCGGCGTGGCCGTCAAGGTGACGGATCCCGACACCGGGCGCACCCTCCCGGTGGGCGAAGCCGGGTTGCTGAAGATAAAGGGGCCGAACGTCATGCTGGGATACCTGGGGAAACCCGAACTTACCGCCGAGGTGCTGCAAGATGGCTGGTACAACACCGGTGATGTTGCCCGGATGGATGCGGAGGGGTTCGTGGCGATCACCGATCGTCTCTCCCGGTTCAGCAAGATCGGCGGCGAGATGGTGCCGCATCTGGGGATCGAAGAGGCGTTGCATCGGCAACTCGGCCTGGCTACCCAGGTTCTGGCGGTGATGTCCGTACCGGATGAGCGGAAGGGCGAAAGACTCGTTCTGTTATACACCGATGAGGCGGGGGATGCCGCGCGCCTCGCACAGGCGGTTGAGGCGGCCGACATCCCGAACTTGTGGAAGCCGGGGCGGGAGTCCTCTTTTCGTATCGGGGCCTTGCCGGTGCTGGGCAGCGGGAAGCTCGACTTACGGGCGCTGAAGGATCTGGCGGGGCAGTTGACAACGAGGTAAGCCATGCAGAACATCATCATCGATCAGCCGTATGAATTCGTTCCCCCCTGTCGCGGGGTTTTCTGGGCGAACCTGCTGAAGCCCCTCCTTCCGGTTTACCTTAGCCGCTCTCACGGGGTCGAGGAGGTTGAACTGATTGGCGCGGACCGGTTGCGGCAATCCATCGAGGCCGGGCATGGCATCATGATCACCCCGAACCATTGTCGTCCCCCGGACCCGATGGTGCTGGCCCATCTCGGCTATGCAGTTGGACGTCCGATTCACATCATGGCCAGTTGGCACCTCTTCAAGCAGTCCGCGGTCCAGACCTGGTTGCTGCGTCGGGCGGGCGCCTTCAGCGTGTATCGCGAGGGCATGGACCGTGAGGCGCTTAAGTGCGCGGTGCAGATTTTGGCCGAGGGAAAGCGTCCGCTGGTCCTGTTCCCCGAGGGAGTCATTTCGCGGACCAATGACCATGTCAACCACCTGATGGACGGAACGGTGTTCATTGCCCGCAATGCCGCCAAGCAGCGGGCGGCGGGCGGCGGGTCGGGGAAGGTTGTTATTCATCCCACGGCGATCCGGTATTTTTTCGAGGGTAATCTGGAGGAGGCCCTGAACTGTGCGCTTGAAAAGATCGAGCACCGGTTATCCTGGCGCCCGCAAACGCACCTTGGCCTGCCGGACCGGATCATCAAGGTGGGGGAAGCCCTGCTGACGCTGAAGGAAATCGAGTATTTCGGGATGCCGAAAACGGGGGAGTTAAGGGAACGTTTGACGGCGCTGATCGATCATCTGCTGGGCCCGCTGGAAGCGGAATGGCTGAAGGGCAAGCGCGATGACAACGTGGTGACGCGGGTCAAGAATCTCAGGGCGGCGTTGTTGCCCGAGATGTTGTCGGGGGATCTCGGCGAGATGGAGCGTGCCCGGCGCTGGCGTCAGCTCGCGGATATTTATCTGGCGCAACAATTGTTCTTTTATCCGCCGGGCTATTTCACGCCCCAGCCAACCCCGGAGCGGTTGCTGGAGACCGTGGAACGTTTCGAGGAGGACCTGACCGACCAGGCGCCCCTGCACCGCCCCCTTCGCGCGGTGGTTGAGGTCGGGGAAGGGATCGAGGTGTCAGCGGGCCGCGAGCGCGGGGCGGAGACGGAGCCCGTCATGGTGCGAATCCGGGCGGAGTTGGAATCCATGCTGGCCGGACTGGCCGCCCGGCGTCGGCCCGGCACGGAGGAGAAAGGATGAGTAACACCGTCCGTTCGGGAGAAACAAGGCAGGGGTGGAAATGGGGCGGGGTCGCCCTGATGTTGATGCTTCTGGTGGGGATCCTGGTGGTCATTGCCCGATCCAACTCGGCACCCGACGGAGCGTGGCTTGCCGCCCCGGCGGTCGGCTTGACGTTGAAGGGACTCCTGATCGCGGTGAGTCTGGCGGCCTGGTTCTGGACCCAATCGCTGATTGCGAGCCGGGGCCTGAAAGACGGCCGGATCGGCGACCTGCTTCACGATCTCACCGAGACGTGGAATACGTGGTTGCAGGCTCACCGGCGGGTATCCTCCGGCATCCTGATCGCGAGTTCCGCCGGGATCGACCTGTTCGGGGTGTTTCTGATCGGGGCGGGTGTATTCGGGCCCACCCTGCGTCCGTTTCTGGCCTTGCTGCTCCTCTTTGCCTTTCGGCAGGTATGCCAGGTGGTGTGTGCCCTGCCGGCGCCGCCCAGGATGATCTGGCATCACCCCGGCTTTCCTTCCCTGTTGGTGACGTACGGGACTGCCAATGACTTCTTTATTTCGGGCCATACGGCGATTGCTGTTCTGGGGGCGATCGAGGCCGGACACCTTCTGCCGACCGGGTTCGGACTCGCGGTTGCCGTGGTGGCGGCACTCGAGGGGGCGGTTGTGATCGTTCTGAGGGCGCATTACACCATGGATGTTCTGGGCGCCATTGTGGCGGCCTTCTGTGCAGCAGGTCTCGCCGGGCAGATTTGCCTGGCGTTTGGGCTGTAGTGAGGATGACGATATAAGCATGAGCGATAATCAGTCCAACGTTCGGCACCTGATCGTAAGCGGAGTCATCGCGTTGCCTCTATTTGTGGCGGGATGGAAACTGATGCCGACCGAAGGCTCATGGGGAGCCGTGGGCTCCATTCTAGGTGGCCTGTTTTGCTTTCTACTTGGTGCGGTTGTTCTAGCGATTCCTCTGGCTGGATTGTCCGCCGAGCCCTGGGGTTCGCTCTATTTTCCAAAGGGGAACTTGCGGGCGAAGGCCCCAATGTTCGGCATTCCGCAAGCCAAGCGGAAGAAGGGTCTGTTCGAGGAATCCATGGCGGACTACGAGGCGATCACCCGCGATCACCCCGGAGAGCTTCGGGCCTATGTGGAGATGATGGATATGGCCGTGGTGGATCTGAAGGACCTGAGCCGCGCGGAGCGCATCTATGAGCAGGGCTTGCTCACCATTCAGAACGAGGATGACCGTCGATCCCTGGGTGTCATGTATCGAGCCATTACTTCCCGCCTCCTGCCCCGCTTCCATCAGTCCAAAAAACGATGAGCGGAGGGATGGTGGACGGTGCTCACGGTTCATTCCCGGGTTGAGGAAAGTGCTTTCTTATCCATCGGATTTGTTCTTATTCTGAGCTCATGATTTTGCGCGACCTGACGTCTGATGAAATGGCAGCGGTTGAGAAGACCGGTGTCCCGCATAGTTATGCCAAAGGCGAGGCCATTATCCGGGAGGGGGATGAAGGCTCCTCCTTTTTTCTGATCCTGAGCGGCCGTGTCGAAGTGCGCAAGAGCCTGGGCGCGGATAAATACAAGAAGCTGGTGGAACTGGGCCCTCTCGACATCTTCGGCGAAGTCTGCTTTCTGGGTGTGACACGTCGTTCGGCGAGTGTGTTGGCGAAGGAGTCGACGCAAGTGATGGAGTTTTCCAGGAGCAAACTCGAGGCGCTGATCGTCAGCCGGCCGGATATCGGGCTCAAGCTCTACCGTGAGATTGCCCGTGAGCTTGCGCGGCGCCTGGCGACAGTGGACGGCGAACTCAAAGAGGTCATTGTGTGGGCGCTGGGCGATTCCCAAAACGCCGCCGCTCCCGTGACCGCGAGCACGCGGAAACTGTCGGTCATTCCTCAAGCCAACTCCGCCGTTCCCACCAGGATTGTGATCATCTAGAATCCGGGATGGTGGGCGTTACGGGACTTGAACCAGTGACCTCTTGCATGTGAGGCTCCACGGGTCGTTTTTCGCAACTCCTTGATATTGGCGTAATTGCTTATTTGCAATAAGTTGCGACGGTTATCGAAATCCTCGTCTCCCTCGAAAGGCTCAAAGTGGCGGGCAAAATGTGCCACCACTGTGCTACCGACACTTCAATCTTTCGATAGCCGGAACACTTCAGGACCGGCTCATCATGACCTAGCTTGGCCATTACGATTTATGTAGTAGGCAATGACAATGACCTTGCAGTCATGGGCAAATAGGCGCCCGAGGCCTGGCCACCTCAATCAGGATGTCGCGTTTGTCGCGTTTATGTTGCGTTTCCTTTGGAGCCGATAATAGGCGCCTCGACCGGTTGTTCCGATTTGAGCGACGATGCCGTGAGCTATTAATTCCCGCAGGTCCCGTAGTGACGTCTGCCGGTTAGCGCCGGTCAGTTCCTGATATTCGCGGTTGGTGATCCGTCCGGCGCTCTTCAAGTGCGCGACCCCGGTTCTCTGTCGCTCATTTAGGCCGAGCCCCACCATCGCTTCGCTTGTCAACCAATCGCGCCACAAGGTCGTCACAAAATGCGGACCGCATTGTCGGAAGTCCGGTTCAGGCAATCCCGCTTCGCGGCAGTCGGCAATCATGTCGCTGGTGCCGGTGCCGGCTTTCTCGACGTATTTCACCCGAAACAGCGGTTCTGCAATCAGCGGATTGAGCGGACTATGCCGCTCATCCAAAGAAAAGCCTTGCTGCAGGGGATCAGCATAAAGAATAGTTGGGCATCAGAGAAAAAACTAACGAGCGCCAATTGACAGAACCGTCAAGATGTGCGACCTTATCCCCCGTGCGTTCGGGGCGCCTCCGG